>NZ_JCANTW010000014.1:0-165966 GCF_059568695.1 Thermodesulfomicrobium thermophilum DSM 16697
CGTGGTCGAAAAGCTTGATGACGAGCTCATGGCGCTGGCGGACGGAGAGGCCTTTGTCCTTGTCCCCGTTGTCACGGGAAAATCTTCGGAAGAACCGGCTTCTGAGGAAAAATCGTTGGCAAGAGGGGCCCAGGAACGGGAGCAGACCTCCCCTGCGGCAGAATCCTCATGGCACTGGTATCTTCACCCTCGTGAACCCATAGCGAGGGCGATTCATAACCCCCAGGAGACAACTCCGGGGACTTGGTAGGGGAACAACAACCATTGGTGGAAACCATGACATTTTTATTGTCCCAAACCGTCCCAAAAAGGTGACATTTTCATTGGCTGTTTACAGCCGGAAAAAGCAATGAATTTTCAACTATTGAATTTTCAAAGATCTTTTTTGTGCGAGCGCCCCTTGGCGTAACGCCAGGCACCTTAGCCCTCGCAGCCTGGAGGCAGCTATATGATGGTGGGTTTCCGCTCAATGGGCTCGAATGTTTTGCCAATGCTGCTCACCTGGCTGCGGATGCCGTCAGCAGGGCCGAGGTCGATGACCAGGACGTGGTCTTCGTCGGCACGGATGGCTTGCTGGAGGTCGGCGCGCATCTGGATGGCTCGGGTACGGGAAAGTCGGCATTGGAAGACCGAAAGCTGGAGCCACTCTCCGTATCCGTTCATGAGGCGGAAGACCCGTCGCCAGCGTTTGGGGTTGGCCACATCGTAGGTCACGATGAAAAAGTGTTCCATATCTACCTCGTACGAAACTCGGGGTAGTTGGGGATTTCGCCGGTGAGAAAGCGGATGAGGAGTCGGGCTTGAACCTCCAAAAGCCGCCGGTAGCTGATGCGGTAGCCGAAGAGAGGATGGGTGACCTCTTGGGAGAGCCGGCGTTCGAATGTGGCGATAAAGCTTTTTCGGCCGCTTTCTGTCAGGGCGCATCCGCTGGCGGAAAACAGGAAGTCTTTGGCCTGCACCTCGCCGGTGTTGAGGGCGGTGATGGTGGCGGAGTCTGCGATGAGGGGACGCATGGGCTCCATCATGTCCAGGGCCAGGGCGGGCTTGCCGAACCGCGGCTGGTGGTAGAAGCCGCGGTAGGGGTCGAGGCCTACGGCAGCGAGGGTGATGTGCCATTGGCGGGTCAGCATGGCATACGCAAAGGAGAGCAGCGCATTGACCGGGTCGCGAGGTGGACGGCGGTTGCGGCCGGAGAAATCGAACGGCGGGGTGAGGGCGTCTTTGCGGAGCATGCGAGAGAAGTGCTGGAAATAGGTGCTCGCTGCGGTGCCCTCGATGCCGCGAAGGGCCTCGAGACTTCGGGCCCGTTGGGCGGCCTGGATGTCGTTGCGCAGGGAAGCCACAGCTTGGGCGGGGCCATCGGCATCGTCGTCCGCCCGCCAATTGCGGCGCAGCAAGGTGCGGCAATTGGCGATTTTTGCAGCCACCAGGCTCCGCGCCAGGCAGAGGCATGTGGCGGGGTCGAAACTTGCGCGGTACTGCGCGGCGCGCACGGCGGCGTTGCGGTGTCCAAGCCCTGAGGTGTGGCCCACGAACCACCCGCCATAGGTGTGCCATGAAACCGGAATTTCCCGCCGCATGAGCTCGTGGAGCAGTGGGGTGGACATGGCCGAGGCGCCAAAGAGCACCACGTGCGAGACTTCCCCCAGGCGGATCTCGGCCACGGTCTTTTTGTCTTCTTCCACGATGATGCGTTCCCCGTCCTTGCGCAGCCACGCCCGGGGAGACTGCACGTACACGGGAAGGGCCGACGGGTTGGCGGGGAAGATCGGCCGCGGCGGCTTTCCGCCTGTGGTGAGGAAGCGTACCTCGTCAGGCAGACAAATGCCCACCAGGGAGCACCGCGGGCATTTGGGACTGTCTTCCAGGGGCGGCGGGGGAGTTTCGGATGCGCTGAGCTCGCGGAGCCCCTGGATTGCCGCTTGGGTTTGCCTGACGAGGTCGTCGTCCAGCTCCACCCACACCCGCTCCCGGGAGCCGGCGTAATAGAGGATCCCCCGCTGGCATTGGTAGCCGTGCTCCTGCAAGAGGAGCCCCTGGGCGCACAGCTGAACGCGTTCGGGATCGTAGGCGCCCCGGGGCACGTGGGGACGTTTTCCCCGCTTGTAATCCACAGGGGTGGCCTCTTGGCCCTGGGCCTCCACCAGGTCCAGGCGGGCGATGATGCCCAGGGTTTCCGAAGCCAAGGTCAGGGAGCGGGCATGGATCGTTTCGTCCGCATCGGCGCTGGTGTCTTGGGGAAGTTCGCCGCGTTTCTGATCCACGCGGCGGTGGACGATGCGGCCTTCCACAGTGTCTGCCGAGTCCGCCCACTCTGCGTGCACCCATTCCAGGTATGCCAGCCGCGGGCAGTAGACGAACTCGTTCAGCATGCGGACAGGCAGGAGCTCCGGGGTCATGACGGGGGATATGGCAGCGGCCATGGCACCTCGTGGTGGAGAGCGGTTTTAGGTTTGTGGTAGCTCTGGAATTGGGCGGAAAAGCCCTAAGCCAAAGCTGCTCGAGTGCCCAAGGCGGATGGGACCAACGACTGCCTCGGTGAAGCGCAAGCGGACCATCTGACCCCGGCGGTCGCCAATGAATGCACGCTTGCTCGCCTCGCTGCGAGGCACGTGCACAGACACCCACTGGGGCGGGCCCACGAGCTCGACCTCCACATGGTGCGCAATCTCCCGCTGTTGGACTTCGCGCCGGATCTGTTCAGCTATGGACTCGCCCTCGCGCTCTTTGCCGCCGCGAAGGTGGTGGCGCGGCGGGACGTATGGCGTCACCGATTCCCAGACCACCGAGGATGCACCTCCGAATCCTGGGGGTGGTGGAACCGCCCCATCGAGCGGCACGAGCCGTACCTTCCATTGGTCGGAGTCTTGCCCTGGCGCTGCCCACGACAGGTCACGCGCGGCTGCGAGCAGAATCGCCTCTTGCTCATCGGTATCGAATGCGCGCGCACCACGCCACACGAGCAGGCGCGTGGGTTGATTGTCTTCGCACCACACGAAGAATTCGGTGTGCCGACGCGGCCCAGCGAAAGGATTGCCGTCAGCGTCTTTCCCGATCATGTCGGCCATTGCCGCGCGTACGTCGCGGCTGGCCTGTCTCCAGGATATCGACGCGCCAGCGGTCTTGAGGCGAAGCAATTCGCGGATCACGGCTCCTCGAAACCGTGACGTGATCCGGACGATGGCACGACGTTCCGGAGTCACGTTCCAGCCGATGGCGAATTGCATCAGGTGGCAGTCAGGTCGAGGCTGCGGCAGGCGCCGGCGCTCGCGGGCGGCAGGCCGCTCGGGCCGCACTGCGTAAAGCCACTGCGCGCCGGGAGGGGGTGTTCGTCTCACGGCATCGGGATTGTCGGTCGTGCGCTCGATGTCTTCGCGGGTGGCTTCCTTGAGCGGGACCAGCACAGGTACCGCGCCCGCGGAGCGCCTGTTAGCGAGTGTGCAATTGGGCTGCGGCATCTCGTCCCCCAACCCGACCACGCGAATACGCGTAAATGCTTCGGCACGCCCGAAGTAGGTCGTGCGCTCGAGACACCGGGCGAGCACCGCTTTCAGCTCGTCGTCCCAGTCATCGCCCTCGATGAACCACCAGACGGGCGAGTCGGGCGGGGCGCACCAGTAGTTGTCCTGCACGAGGCTGGTGCCGTAGCTACGCATTCCGGCCTTATTTGTGCCTGGCGGCCGCCAACCGAATTCGGTCGGGTGGTACTGCCGCAGTGGAGTGCCCCTCCGCGCCTGGGGCGGCAGATGGAACGCGTAGGTGCTCTTGCAGAGCGCTCTCTGCAGCTTTTCAAGCTGCGAGAGATCGAGCTTGCCTTTCGCTTCGCGCGCCCACTGGTACCAGCGCGCGGTCACGGCGCGCACCAGGCGCCACGGGCTGGGCGGCCATTCGCCGTGAGGATCGTCGAAAGGGTTCACGCGCCACGGCGTGGCGTGGAAGCGTCCCAGCGGGAATTCCTGGCAGAGGACGACAACGGTCATTCCTCGACCTCCTCTGATTCCTCGCGGTCGTCGGTCTTCTCGGTGTCAGCCTGACCTTCTCGGTACAATTCCTCTCGCGGCCAGAAGACGTCCGTGATGGGCTGTTCGGGAAACCCTGCCGCCTGGATGGCCGCCTGGATATCAACCTCAATCTCGACGTCCTGTGTGTCGCTCTTGAGCGAGGTACATCGGAGGTGGCAACCGGAGCGGAAGCGGAAGGGCCGCTCAAGAAGCTTCCGGACCTTCCACAGCGCCAGCGCAATGAGGAATTCCTGCTGCTTTTCCGAGAGGCCGAGCACTTTCCCATCCTTTATGCGCCCAAAAGAGCGGATGAGGCTGACGTCAAGCACGAACGTTGCGCGGATGGACTCGGCGGTCGCATCATCGACCGCAAAGATCGGCTGCCCGGATGTCGTTTTGCCGAGCCGATCGAACTTCACGCCCGAGCGATCCACACGACCGGCACCGAAGGCTTCGAGGTGCGCCGTGAGCGCACGCGGGATCTTGATCTGCCACTGCGGGAACAGAACGCCGTGGACGAGTGAGTTCGGGTCAAGCTCGAAGATGGTTTTGAACACGTTCCACCATTTCTCGGCTGGGGGATGGGCTGCCTTGCTTTCAGGCGTTGGTCTAATGCTGAACTTTCCGTCGGCAGCCAGTTCATCGCCAAAGCTGATCTCGCTGACAACGCCATCGTCGCCTACGCGCTGGCCGCCCTTGTCATCCCACTTACCAGACTTCTTGTTGCGAGCCCCGAGAAAGTAGGTTGAGGCAATGCGGTGCCCCTCAGTAAGGCTGGTAACGACCGTCTCGCGTTTGTCGCTGGTGAGCTTGCCATCGACGAGATCGCCCGTGACGCAGCGAAGGTAGGGCATCCCGCTCAGCTCATCGACGAGGTCGAGATCATGCGCGCCGCGCATACACACTGACTCGAGGTGGTTGGCCATGCTCGCCGCGCTGTCGACGATGCAGACGTTTTCGGTGCTGCCGTCCTTGCGCGGGGCCTTGTAGATGACGTGGCCAATCTCCGGGAATCCGGCGGGTTGGAACCGGTCGCTACCGATGGGCTCCAGTGTCGCGGTCAGGACGAGCGGCGATTCGCCTTGCAGGACGTCAGCTGGCGTGAGTTCCTTCTTTGGTGCTTCATTCATGTGCTTTTCCTCCTTGTGGCCGGCGTCGGGGACGAAGCCAGCGGGTGAACAGGGTAGTTCGTTCGCGATTTGAAAGCGGGATCAATAGGGCCGCAGCGAGTCGGTCGGGGTGGTGCATAGCGAATGATACATCAAACGTAGCGATCCTCGCGCCGGCCATTGCGTAGCGGCTGGTCGCGATCCTGAACACACCGTCGAAGTTGCCAGCGCGGATGAGCGCGACGAGCGAGCGAGCGGTCTCTGTAGTCCGGGCGCCTGTCTCCTCCGCGAGCAGATCGTCCGGAGACAGATCCCGGATAATCAAGGGGCGCCGGTCGATGAGCGGCTGAAGGAGCCCGAGCAAGGCCATCTCGCCATCAATGGCGTGCGTGCTGTCATGCCTGGACACGAGCGCGCCAACCTCTGGCGGAACCTTTCTCCAGTCGAAAAGCGCAAGCCTCGAAAGCCAGGCCGATAACAGTGACTCGTCGAGATCACCGGCAAGCCACTGTCGAATCTGAGCCGCCGTCGCTGGAAGGGGCGCACGGCCTCGGGGTCGCTGCGTCGCAGTCGTATCGCGTCGGGCTTCTTCCAGGAGCCGACGCCACAGAACCTCGGCGAGCACCCGCGTAAGTTCCCCTGGCCTCCATACCCAACGCGCTGGAGCGACCTTGGAGTGCTCGAACCATCTTGGCTGGGTCGTCCAGTCGTACTCGTACTTGCCGTTCTGCTCGCGGGCCCACTCCACGCCAAAGCGGAATGCCGCAAACGGCAGACTCGTTGGAAAAGCCGACACGAGTGCCAGAGCGAGCCGTGCTTCGACACCCGGCTGTTCATCAGCAAACAGCGAAGGCAGCCACGCGAGCGGCAGCGGCTCCCAGCGGACCTTGCCCTCGCGAAAACTTCGGTTGCGGTCGATGCGATCGAGCGCGCGGACCACCGCGTCGAGCAGGGCGATGCCCGCTTCCGGGCTATTGGGCCGGGCCGCGACGTCGAGAAGTGCGGCCTCGATGGGCCCACGAAGGCCCACGAAGCGTTTGCCATCTTGTGGAAAGCCTCGCTGCTCGATCAAAGCGGTAACGCGATCTAGCGTTCTAGCCAGCGCTGACGCGTCCGCCGAGCCCTCAGTCGGGCTTGCGACCGTACCTTCGAAACGAGGTTCTACATAATCGGGTGCGGTTGTCCATCCGAGAACGAAACGGCGGAACTCTGCCACACCGGCGTCTACTCCGCGTTGGAGGACAGCGCTCGCGAACGCCGCCGGTGTCTGCGCTGCCCGATCCCCAAGCTCCGCACGACCACGGCGAAAAAGGGTCCTGGCCTCGGGAACCGTCATCGGACGCGTCCAAATGGGTGCCCAAAACTCAGCGCTATCTCGGTTCGCTTGTCCACTGGAGCTTGCAGCGGCGCCGCGCGTGACAAAAGGGAAAGCGCCGACACCTTTCCTCGCTCCGAGTCGGCGTGACGGACCGCCAGACAAGAACACAATGCCTTCGCAGGCCAAAACCATCAGCCACGGGGACAAGAAGCCGTCACGGTAGGCCCTCTGCCCATTGTTGTACTGCTTGTTGGCATGGCTGAACCACGAAGCGGCGTTCAGGTCTTTCTTCAACCACGAGAGAGGAGCGCCCTGAAGAAGTGCCTCCAGTTCACCGCGCTTCCGCAGCCTCTCGTTAATGGCCGATTCGGAATCCAAATTTTCGCGGGCTGCCTTCTTGGCTGGCATCTCGTTCTTGCCTGGCTTTGATGGCTTCGGTGGTGCAAGCAAGTCGGTAGCGCGCTTCCATCCCTCCGCGAAGTCCCGCTGACCGATCTTTCCTGCTTTGCCAAGAATGGGATTCATTGAGCGTCCCGCGCCATGCGGCACGACATGGGCGGCAAACCCATCGAGGACCTGCTCCTCAGCTTGAGCCTGCCAGAGGGCGAAGGGCACTCCGCTTGTTGCCTTGACCTTGGGATTCTGACTCTGCGCGAGTTTGCTGCTCGCTGCCTGGGCGTCCTTCCACTCACGACCGTACGGCGTCCACGCGCGGTTAGTCGCGACTCGCACTAACTCGTCGAGCAGTTCATCAAGCGTCGTCGGACCGCCGACTACCTGCAGCACTTCGCCTCGCCACGCGATGCGCGTGCCGGGCCACCTTCGGGACAGCACGCGCAAGAGACCAAGGGAGGCGAGGTAGTTGCCGAGGCTGTCGGGCGACAGGCCGGGCAGTGCCAGTACTGGGAGGCGAAGCTCAGCGGTCATCGCATACCTCCGACGACCATGCACGGCCCCTTCGGCTGTCCTCCGCCGATGGAGCACGGAGCCGGAGTCGAATCTCAGCCAAGAGGTTCGCGAGCAGATCCTGGGAATTTTCCTCGCCCAACTCCCTCAGAACGTCCTGGACCAGGGGCTGGCTCAGGAACTGGTCGGTGTCCGACCACAGCTTGGCCTTCTGCATGCGAGTACGCGCATTCTCCATCAGCGTGGGTGTAGGCTCGTTGTGGGCGACGTCGTTGCGGAGGGCCTTCACCTGATTTATGGCATCGGTCAGTTTCTTGAGCGGATCGCTCTTCACATAGTCACGGGCGAACCGACCGGCACCGCTCTCGTGGAACCAGTACCACGCCTGACCGTCGGAGCGTGACTTTTGCTCGAACGGGCAATTCAGGTCGTCATTGTCCCCATCACGAAGGAGCGTGCCGGTCGGAGCGACCGCACCAGCTTTCAGTTTCAAAAAACGAGCGTCGTTCGGATCGCGCTCGAAGTGTTCGAGCAAATGATCCCAGAGCGCGGACTCGAAAAATGCGACGGTGCCATGAACCGCCCGTGGAATGTCGCCCGCGCGGAGTGCCAGCTCGACACGCAACGCCGCTCGCACCGCCATGCGCCGGTGGCCGAGAACGGCAAGGCCCGAGTCCTGCGGCAATGGGGGCTCGAACGGCAACGACGATGCAAACTGCGAAAGCCATTTGATGACCTGCGTCCATTCCTGACCGGGCGTGCCTTCAAGGTGGCTGACAGCACCCCACGCGCCGAGGAGGTTCCCCTTCTCGACGAGCGAGAGGGCGTGCCAGCGGGCGCGGTAGCCCGCCGCCGGGTGGAACTTCTCCTCGACAGCGCGGTCGTCCTTCTCGCCGTTTTTCCCATCGGGCACTTCGAGCACGGCGGCCGTCGGCCCGCCGATGCAGTGCAGACGCACCAGTTCGTTGATGAGCTCGTTGGCGGCTGCTAAACCGCCCGTTGTTGCCACGAACACGCGGTCGCCTTTCTCCAGACCAGCAGTCGCATCGGCAATGGCATCCGAAAGCGTCGCCACGACCGAACGCCGAACGACCGCATCGAAATCGTTCGACGTGTCTTCGAGGTGTTCTTTGTCTGTAAGAAACGCTAAACGCGTCACGTGCTCTACGCCGCGATCGCGAAGGCGGCGTTCCATGAACTCCCCGGTGTGACGTGGATCCGATGGATACTCGCGCTGGGTTTCCAGGATCAGTACCGAAGTGGGCAGGTTGGGCGCGATATGCGCGAGGACGGCGTCGAGCTTCGGCGTGCAGAGTACAAGGTCGCCATCGGGCAACTCGTTGATGGGGTCTCCACTCCGGCTCGGCGGTGTATCCACCACGGTCCACGAGCGCTCCTTGATGGCGTCGTGCAAGGTACCGCAAGTCTTGCCGTCGAGCTTGTGGCGCTGGCCGTCTTTGACGAACTGCACGTCGGTCTGGCCTGTTGTCATGATGAGTAGTGTTCTCATTTTGTATCGCCGGTTACGCGAGTGCTCGGCGCGCAATCGCGTGTGGTACGTGTAGATGTTCTCGTTACCCGCGGCTCGCGGGTAGTCGGCGGCGTCCGGGTGGTTGCGCCGGTGGATGGCGAGCCACTCGTCCTGCGTTGCGGTTTTCCGGTGGTGCTTCGCCGCCCAGTCCGAGAGGTTCGCTTCGGGCTTCAAGGTCGGCACTTCACTAGCTTCGTCGAGCAACAGGAGTTGCTTGGCCTCGATGTGCACGCTGCCCCAGCCGAGCGGGCGCGCGTAGCCGAGCTTCGAGCAGTAGCCGTCTTGGTGCGTGCCGCCGAGCACACCCTTGAACTGGTCTGGGCACAATGCCACGAGAATCGCGGCCAGTTCGGTCGGGTCGAGGTCGCGGAAACGCACAGTGAAGCGGAACTTTCGCCCCGGCTTCGATGCCTCGAGCGCGAGCGTGCTGCGGTCGTTCTGCCGATTCGCGTCGGAGTGATCAGCGGCCGGTCCTGGCACAAGCCCTTTCCCGTCCGGTCCATACGCGTCTTTGCGGTCGAGATAGAACTTGCGGCCTGCGAGCTCGCCGGGCGTGTCGTAGCCGGCGGCGTCACCGTAGGTCACGAGTGTGGCGTTGTCCGAGGGCCGCGGGCGCGGATGGTACGGCTGCTTCAGGTAGTGCTCGACCGCACTTGGCCTGGGCATGCCGAGTTCCTTGAGGAAGGTCGGCTTCAGGAAGCGACCGTCGTCGGAGTCGTTCTCGCCGACCACTTCCAGCGCCGCGTTAACAAAAACGCGGCCCATGAACTGCGCGTGGTCGCCCGTGCCGATGCCCGCGCTGCCTTCGTTGTCGCCCGTGTAACCGAAGAGCCGCCGTACCCATGACAGCTCCTTGGGCGGTCGGTGCTTGTCCCCCTTGTTTCCATCGAGGCTGCGTTCGGCCTCAAGCGGGAAGAGGCCATGCCGTTCGAGCTTGCCTCCCGTCTTGCGAACGGTATCGGTGTAGGCCCATCGGTAGTAGTAGTGCCAGCCGAGCGAGACGATGCACTTCTTCTCCGTGTCCCACTCGACCCAGATGAGATCGCCGGGCTGGAAGACCTCTTCTTGCGCGGCTTTCAGGATGCGTGATCGGGCCGCATCGCCGGTAACGACCTTGGGCACATCGGGATGGCGCTCACTGAAGTGTCCGCTCGCCTCGTTGATGAGGTGACGAATCGTCGCGAGGTAGCCATCTTGAACCGCCGGCGAGAGCGTAGCCGTCTCGGTCGGCGGACTCGGATTCACCGTAAGCTTCTTGTGGAGGTTTCGCTTGGAGTTGAGCTTCTCGCCCGCGCCCTGTCCGCCTCGGTAGGTGGCGCCGCTCACATCGTCAAAGCGGTAGTAGTTGGTGTGTAATTTTCCCCTCTTGTCGTAGCGGAGCTCGGTCGAAAGTAGTTCGAGTTTGGTCGGTACGCGAACCTGCGTGTTTTCGTCGAGCGCTTTCATCACGACCCCGTCGTGCGGCACGCGCGCAATACGCGCAATGAGCCTCGGGTTCGGCTGGTTCGGGAAAAGCGCGTTCGGTCGATAGGAGTACGAGCGCTCCGCGACGTGTTCCATCGGAGCGCCGAGCAGCGCGCCGAGCTCATGGCGCAAGAGTCCCTTCAGTGAATCGCCGGGGATGATGACGGGCCGCTTGCCCCACGGTGCGCGCAGCGGGCAGAGCACCGACTTGTGGTTGGCCAACTGTCCAACGCCATCGAGATGCGTGGGAACCGGCCAGTCGCTTTCGTTATCTCCGACTTGACCCCGTTCCCAGCCGACGAGCAGCGGCGTCAGCGTCTCGAGCTCGAAGCGGATCTCACCCGAAAGGCGGCCCGCGCTGCTCGTGCCGTCGTGCCAGATGGGCGGAGCGGTGACGAAGTCCTTCGGGAGCGAGACGAAGCCATAGGGCTTGCCGGGGAGCGGTTGCGCTGTGCTCACTGAGCCTTGTTGCGGCCCCTGTCGTGGGCGTTGCTGCTCACGGCTCCGCTGTGGATGGCTCCCTCGCTGCTGCTGGTATCTGCCCTCCCGAGGCTGCTGCGGCGCAGGTTTCGGTGCGGCAGGTGCTGCGACGGCTGTATCACCACCTTCGATGACTTCGAGCCCGGCGGATTGAAGCTTCGCGCGCACCTGTTCGATGTGCGCATCCTTCGATGCACAGATAATGAACTCAGCGGCGACATTGGTAGCGATGATGTCGAGATGCGGCATCCCGAGTTGGTTGCTTCTCAGTTTGTTGAGCGCACTCTGGTCGCGCGGGTTGCCGTCGAGCGTGCGAACACGAATACGGTGCGGTTTGTCGGGTTTTTCTGGCATGCCTACTGCACCTCGTCGATTGTGAATCCGAGCACATCACCACCCACGTGCCACTCGCGCAAAAGTAAAGCGGCTTGCCCGGTGTTCACGGACGAAAACCGCCGGAATCCGTGCAACCGCGCGGGCGTGTAGATCACGCGCGCCTGCTTCGCGTCTTCTGCCTCAACGTCGAGCTCTTCGATGAGTACGAAGCGCGCGCCGCTCGCCGTGCGCACGGCGCGCCAGACCGCGCGCTCGGCGTAAAAGGCAACCTCGTCGACCTGGAGTTGGTTTTCATCGCCTGGCCACGTACGTCCGAACGTCTCGGGCGGCTTCGGCAAAGCGAGATCGATGGTCGGATCGCACCACCACGCGACGAGCTGACCGCCGAGCGCTCCCTTCGCAAGCTTCGCGGCTGCTCCAAGCGTGAGCGGTTCGGTGACCGCACCTGTCTTCGTTCGCACCCACGCATCGGTGTCGGCGGGGCGATCGATGAATCTGCGCTCCGAGCGTGATCCGTCCGTCTTGTGTTCTTCGGGCTCCTCCGCTGGTGACCAGTCCCGCGCCTTCGTCACGTCATCGACGACCCACGGCCTTGCCTGCCAGTGTCCCCACCCGGCACCGCGCGTCTTGTGACCGCCGATCGGCAAGTGGCCGCGCGCGCCGAGCTCGACCTGACGGTCGATGAGCTTGACGAGCGGTTCCACTTCCTCCGGTGTCGCCCCTTCGACGACGATGCGCACGGGGAACACGCCCTTGAGCAGCCGCACCGCGTCGCGCTTGGCGCTGCCGTAGGAGCCTGCGGAAAACTCGTCCTCCGCGTGCATGTGCAGCTTCGCCGCCGCCCACTCTTTTTCGGCGCGTGCGTCGCGGATCAGGATGCGACTGCTTGTGCTGACGGTGCCGAACACTTTCCCGGCGGGGTCGTCCTGACCGACGTCTCCTTGGACAAGATGCGGGTCCTGCACGTCACGGCCGGCTGCGCGTTCCAGGCGTGAGAAGGCGTGACGCAGCGGCCCGCGCACGCTCGCACCGGGGAGCAGCGGCCGAGGCCCATCCATCAGCAGCGCGCGGTCGGTGCTCAGCGCGTCAGGCATGGCCGCGTTCGTCGCCCACGCGGGTCTGGCCCACTCGCCATCCCCTGCGGGCTGTAGCGCGCGTTCCATGTCGTGCGAACTAACGGCGAACATGTCGAGCCCCCACGCCGCATCGTCTGGATCAGGCTTATATTCTCCAAAGGCAATGTCCACATCGAGCGTCCGAAAGCACCACGAGCGCGTCGGCGTGACGGTGGGCACGGCTGCCAGCGGCGCGGGCAGCGTCTTGCGGCCGGAAACGACCCACGCTTCATAGGCTTCCGCGTCGAGACGATAGACCTTCAAGTCCTCAATGTGGCACCAGCCGAGCCCGCGCGCAACACCCCCGCCAAGCCAGCAGCGCCCCTTGGCCCAGTGCTCGGCGAGCACGTAACCGAGGATGCCTTCGGCCTCTGTGAACTCTTCGTCATCGAGCGCGAAGGAGCGATCGACGCGAAAGCTGAGCTCCCATTTCGTTCCCGCCGGCATGACCTCGCGGTCATACAGCACGCCGCCCGCGCGTGCGCCGGTCCTGTGGCGAATGCCCACACCTGCGCGAACGCCCGGCACGCTTGTCGTCGTCGCATCGGCAAACTCCCAGGCCGAACGGCGCAGCGCGCCGTGTTGGATGTCGTCCGAGACGGCGCGCTGCAGCGGGTCGAAGAAGCGGCGGGCCATCGCGACGGCCGCGCCCTTGAGCCCACGTCCGACGAGCGTCGGCACGCCGTCAACGAGCGCGAAAGGCTGGTCGGCGCTGGTCTCGCGATCGAGGCCAGACACCGAAAGCGCCGAGTCCTGCACGAGTGTGGCGGTAAACAGCGTGAGCTTCGTGGTCATAGTGCCCCCTGAGTCTTCTCGCGCGCCTCGGCCCGCAACCACCGCACGAAGAAGCGCGCGTAGAGGCTTCTTTCGGACGCTTGGACTCGGCTCAGTTTGTCCAGCACCGCCCTCGCGTCCTTGTGCTTCCAGCTCCTGCCGCCCGCGGTCTTCGGGTCGAGGCGGCTCGAAAGTGCATTGTGGTCGCCGCGCTCCAGCTCGCCGACCAGGTCAAGCCACTGCGAGAGGCTCGGTTTGCGGTCGCTCGCGCCGCCAGGCTCGGCAAGCGATCGGTGCGCCTTGAACCACTGCTGCGTCGTCGCCGCGATGGCTTCTTCGGGCACGTCGGCGGGCGGCTTCGGCGGCGTGCTCGTCACGGCGTTGTTGGTGATGCCCGGCAGCGAGGTATCGATGCGGAAGCGCCCGAAACCCTCGTGCGTGCGCTCGCCGAGCCATTGGCCCTGCGCCGCGCGTTCGACGAGTCTCGGCACGCCTGCGCCCGAGATGGCGAACACCGACCCGCGCCGAATCGCCGCGGCGGGCATGCGCCAGAGCCGCGAGGTACCGTTGAAGCCGTGGACCATCACGCTGTCCTGCAGCGACTTGTGCACGTGAACATCGTCACCGAGCAAGGCTTTGAGCGCCGGTGCGTCGAGCGCGGTGCACCAGCGCAGGAGCTCATCGCGCACCAAAAGGTCCGACGTGAGAATGAGCAGCGCCTCGGCGTTCGTTTTTACCTCGGCAATGCGTGCTTCGCCACACCAGGCACTGGCGGCTACTTCGACGGGTGCACCTGCGCGGCCCACGCGCAGCCAGCGTCTGCCTTCGAGCACAGCGGCAAGCTTCTCGGCGAGCTGCTTCATGTGCTCCGCCGGGCCGCGCAGCTCTGCAAGAAAGTGCGTCTCCTCGACGATCTGTTCGATCGCGAAGAGCGAGGCGTCGGCCTGCCTGGGATCGGGCCTGCCGTTGCGCAGCCGCACCCGACGCGCGGGGCGGAAGGTCGTCCACGCTGCGTTCGCACTCTCGCGGAACACGAAGAGGTCGTCCTCGGGGCGCTTCAGCTTCGGCTTGCCGTCGCCCTGATGTTGCCACGCATCGAGCCGCTTCGTCGGTGCGCTCGGCAGCGCCCACCAGGGCACATCACCGGCCGAGCCCGTCGGCTTCTCGCTCTGGAGCGAGAGCGGCGCGGGCAATACCTCGACGTCGTCGAGCTTCGACGGCGCGTGCGGCAGCGGCAGGGCGTCGCTCACTGAGATCTTCCCCGATGTGAGCAGCGAGGCCGCCTCGCGATCGTCTTCGGCGATCAGCCACGCGGCGATGGCGCCGAGCAGCGTGCGGCCCGGCACGAAGGCGAGGCTGGGAATGAGGTTGTCCGGCGTCGCCGTGGCGGTGATGCAGAGCGGGTCGCGGTTTTTCAGCAGCAGCACGAGGCGGCCCGTGGCCGTCCCGACTTTTCTTGCTGGGCTCGCGGCATCGGACAGCGTGAGCTTCACCCGTCCCGCGCCGGTGGAGCGGCCAGTGCCGAGGGCATCGACCTCCTGCACCAGCCGCTTCAGCGTCTCCTGCTGGCTCGCGGGCAACTCGACCTCGCCGACGAACTGCGTCCCTTTCGGCACGTACTCGATGACGCGCAGCGTGTCGTCCTTCGGCGCCCGGTTGTCGAAGGACGCGCGCGCCGTCGCTCGCCAGATGTGGCTCTCGGGGTTGTTGTTCGTGTAAAGCGAGGTGAAGACCGCGTGCTGGCGATCGCCTCGTGCATCGTCGCCGCAGCCACGGCCGAAGAACGCCTCCGCCTCGGGGTCGCCACGGAGGCGCCGCGCCGCATCGCGCAGCACGCCTTCGACGTGCGAGGCCCAGATGACGGGGCGACCGTGCCGATCGCGCGCGACGAGGGCGTCGATGCCGCCGCCACCGGAGCCCGAGCCCAGGTGCGCGTCCGAGAGGAGTTCGGCGGTGAGCGTCTGACGGACCCACGGTTCAGACATGTGCAACCTCCTTTTCGGTGGCCGCGTTCGCGACGTCCCTCGGATCGGCGCGGCGACCGAGCCGACCGATCTCGGCGACCTCGACCAGATCGAGCAACGGGGTGATCCATGCGCCACCCGCGCGGCGCCAGGGCTGCGTCACGCCGGCCTCGGCGAGTGCCTCCTTCGCCGCTGGTGACAGCTCGGCGAAGGCGAGCTCCGCGAGCGCGCGCCCGCGTGGAAGCTGATCGGCCAGGTAGCGAAACTGCGAGCGTGGGGCGTGCTCAATCTTCTTCGCACCTTTCACGAGCCCTTGCAGCGAGTCCAGTCCTTGGCCAAGCACATCGAGGGGCCGCTGCGAGAGCACGCACAGCTCACTCTTGCCGCCACGCAGCCAGTCGCGCCGACGGACCTCGTCAGGGTCATCGACCCACGCGGTCGTGAACACGGCCCAGTCGACCACGGAGCACTTCTTGTCGGCATCGAGCCCACGGTAACGGCGCTTCGCGGAGCTCGCGAGGCGTTCGGCGACCTCGTGCAGCCGGTGGATGGGGATGGTGTGCTTGGCGGTGACGACGCCGATGCCGAGCGTCAGTTTGAAGCCGTCGTCATGCTGCTGCAGGGCGTCGAGCGCTTCACAGAGACACACGACGAAGGGCAGCGCGGTCTCGGCGCGCGCCACGAGCAAGAGGTCGTCGCCGCCGAGCATCAGCGGGACGAGGGGCGCCTGGCCCTGGTCGGGGCAATGGGCGTCGATGGCCTTCTGTAGGGCGCGCCGGAGGAGCACGCGGTTCCGGTGAAAAAATGCGGCGCGTGCGCTGTCCGACATGCCCGTGCCGAGGCCGCTGCCCACGCCGTTGCCGTCGGCGTGGATCAGCGCGAGGTAGCCGTTGCCTACAAGCTCCTGCAGTTCTTGCGGACGGTCCAGCGTCTTGAGCTTCGTCTTCGCGCTCAACAGAGTCGCGATGTCCTTCGTCTTCCAGTCTGCTGCGCGCTTCGCGGCCTCGTGCCGCCGGGCGACATCGAGCGAGACAGCAGGGCGGTCGTTGCCCTGCTCGACGATGGCCGAGGCGAGCCCGCGCCCGGTCCATTCGCAAGGCGCAAGCACGGGCAGCTCGGTCGAGAGGTGAACGCCGCTCTTCGAGAGCAGCTTCCCGTCTATCGAGATTTGGAATCGAAGCCCGGAGAGCTTCGCGCGAAGAAGTTGTGCGGCAGCGTCGCAGAACGCCTCCGCACCACTCACGAAGTGCGCCTCGAAGTGCCCGCCGTCGCGTGAGAGGATGCCCTCCCGCGCGTAAGCGGCGGGATCGTCATGCTCATTGAGCGGGTCGCTCTCGTCGGCGCGGGGGTACCCCTCGTGTTGGCGAGCAAGCTGCCAGCCGCGACCCGTCTTGCGTGCCAGGTTCGGCAGCGCGACGCGCAGCGTCTCACCCAGCAGCGCGTTGGCACCAACCATCGCCCGCAATCGAGGCACGGAGAAGAGCCACGTTTGCACACGCAAGAACTCGATATGGACTCGTTGGGTAGTAGGGTCACTCATAGCGTTGCTCCCTTATCGATGGGACGATCACCTCGCACATCGCTTGGTTTCATGCTCGCACTCGGGCACTCACTCGCCCGCCAGTCCGCGATGCGCACGAGTGCTTCCAGATACGCGAGGGCGAAGGGGCCGAGATGCCGCGGTTCTTCCTCTGGCACCGCGCCGGCTTCGCTCGTCTCTTCCGGCCGCCACGGGCCGAGCAGATCGGCAACAAGGCCGGTCCAGCCTGGCCCGGTCATCACGAACGCGTCACTCTCCCACCATCCCGCAGCGCCGTCTTTGGCGATCGTGAAGTCGAGCGGCCAGTGATCATTGCCGATGACGAGTTCATTTGGCTCGCTCCGTACGCCGAAGGCGTCATCGCCTTCGTCCGTCGTTGAGCGCATCACCGTGCGCACCTTTCCGTGGTGCGCGGCCGCCAGGTAGACTGCGAGCGCCGGATACGGTTTCGTCGCGCTGTTCTGGTACTTGTGCCACATCGCTAGAGCGGAGGCGGCTTCGTGGCGAAGCCCGGGACGGAACTGAAGATGGCCTACCCAGCGAACACCGGAGACAGCGCGCAGAGACTTCAGTTCGGTTTCGCTGAGCTTGCTGTCGACAGCCCACCGCAGACGAACGACATTCTCACGACCGCGCTGACGGGCTTCATCCGGAAGCGAATACGCTTCTGGCCGCAGTTTGGCGAACTCTGCGCGGACAGCGCTTGGATCCCCCATCACATCGGCAGCGACGACCCGCGGGCTTTTCGCGAGCAGCGCACCGGGGATGCCGGACCGGTCGGGCAACGCACCTTGCCACTGCGGATGCGCCTTGCCGAGATCGTGCAGGCCCGCTGCTTCGACGACGGCACGCTGCAGGTCACCCGTGAGCGAGAGCGCGTTGCACAGGTTCTCGGCCTCCCGGCTCGCGTCCGCGAGGTGGTTTTCGAGCTTCGACCAATAGCCGATTTCGGTCCACGCATCGTCGCGCAGGGCTTCTCCGCGCCCGGCGCGCGGTACTTCGGGGAGCACGTCCGACGTATCGCCCGTCCATCCTTCCGTTTCTTTGTAGCCGCCAACATCGCGCTTGAGCATCACAAGCATGCCTGGGCGGATGTCCCGCGGGCTCACTTGTTCCCAACACTCCGCCTCCTCGTCCCACAGCCACGCCTTGGCATTGGACTTCTCGAGCATTTCCTGGACGCGCGTGAAGGAAACCGGGCAAAACTCTTTCGTGGGCTGCAGCAACGGGCCGTCGAGATCCTCGCCGCGCGGCGGGCTGTCGCCGGGCCAGTCACGCCAGAACACCGTCACATCGAGGTCGGGATCGGTGCCGCGCACGAAAGCGCTGATGTCGGTGAATCCACCGTGGACGTCACGCTCAGTGGAGAAAAGCCCATGGACATCAAGCGCGCGAGGCAGCGGGCTCGGCATTGGTTGGAGTGCCTTGGTCACTTCCTTCTGCTTATTCGTGCTCAGCCGAGCGATGGCGTCCGAGAACGCCTCTCTTTGAGAGAGAGGGATGAAATCATCGACGAGATTCTTAGCGCGATCGATATCTGTGGCTTCGTACGGCCCGATGCGCTCGACCTTCTTGTTTCCGCCTTCCTTCGGCGTCTCCCAGACCCAAGCCTGAGCGTCCTGATCGTTGCCCTTTCGATTCAATCGACCCAGGCGCTGCAGCATGGATGGCCACGGCGCGAGTTCGGTGAACAGACGATGCGCCGAAATATCTATGCCTGCTTCGATGACCTGCGTACTCACGCAGATGAGACCGGGATCGTCCTTCGGAAGCTTGCCCGCCTTGCGTCGGGCGTCGAAGTCGAGGAGACGTTGCTCGTGACGTGTACGGTCCTCGCTTCGGAATCTCGACGTGAGGAGCACTTTGTGCTCGATCGACGACAATGCCTGGAACACGGAGCGTGCCATATCGACCGTATTGCAAATGACGAGTGTGAGCGTACCCGGCACATGCTCCGCCTGCACGGAGGCGGCGATGGCGTCCGGCGTGACGGACGTCGCTGCAGCCGCCTTTGCTGTGCTGCTCTTCTTGCTTTTACCGGTTGGTTGCCACCACGCGAGCGGGCGCTTCGCTTCTCTCCACCACTGGAGTAGTTCGTCGTCTCCCAGCGCGACTTTGAGTTTGTCTTCGAGAGATGTCTGCTCGGTCGATGGACCGGCGAGTTTATCACGTGCTCTATCCGTAGTATTGAGGAACGATGTGTCCACAGTGGCGCTCATCCACGTTGTCAGGCACGGTTTCAAGGATGGAAAACGTTTACGCCGCATCCAGTCGAGCTGCGCTGTCGTCCATAGCCCCGGCCCCATGAGTTGGACTTCGTCGATAATCCATCGGCAGTCGTTGTTGAGAAGCCCGAAGTGAACCGGCCAATCGAAGCGGCTCATCGCATAGCCGCGGTTCAGAGCGCGTGAAAGCAATTGGTCCTGCGTGCCGACGAGCACCCATGGGCTATCAGGGCGTTTGGCCCATTCATCATCAATGGAGCCGCCCATGAGTTGATATACTTCGGCGTTGATACAGGGATTCTTGCTAAAGTACGTCTTCAACCGTTGCACGGTTTGGGTGACAAGGCTACGCGTGGGGAGACAGTAGACAAGGTGCAGCGGCTCTTACTCTTTGTTGGCAAACCACCGTCGCCACGCCCACGCAAGCACGATCTCCGTTTTCCCAAGTCCCGTCGGAATGGGAAGTACATCGGGCAGCCCATCGCGGGCGACTACCTCCTGCCATTTGTAGGGCTGGAAGCCGGTTACTTTTTGGAAAAAGTCATTGAAGTCCATCATCCATCATCCATATCCTTTGAGGGGCACACATCTCCGCCCGCAGCCAGGTCACGAAGCAGCGTGCGTCGAGTTTCCGATTTTGTGCTTGGACCTGGCGAGAGCGATTGGTGATCCATGAACCATCGCGGCGGCGGCGCCGCGATGGCTTCTTCATGCACGCCGCTGTGCGGTTCAGGCCAAGCAAGAGTCGAAGTTGGCTTTCTTTACCTAAAAATTCGTTTTTTCGTTCCATGTTTTCGCGCAACTCTCGATTCCGTTTTCTGAAATTTTCTGAAATCCAGCCAAAATGACCTGTGACAGTAAACACAAAACGAAAATTGGTTGTCAATGTTTTTGAAAAAAATTTTTACCTTAGCGCATGCTCCGCGCCTTTTGGGGCGCAGGTACAGGCAAGGACGGATGCCGCCCGGGATTCTGACAGGATTTTTTCAGAAACTGATTTTTTCCCGGTTCAAGAAGGGACAAGAAGGGGAATCCAAAGAGGGCGTACGGGGAGGGCGCGGCATCCGCCAAGGCGGTCCTTTATCGCGTCCTTCCGCGCGGCGGGCGCTCCACGCCCGTGCTGTTCGGCGCGCCCATGCGCAAACAGCTGCGCATTTCGGCAGGCGACATGGCCGGCTTCACAGTCGCGTCCAGATCTCGCCAAGGATTCGCCCAGCTTTCTTCCCGGCGCTCGCAGGGTGCCCTGCCGGCCGCCATGGCCGCGCGTCTTCGCCCTGACACCGTGCTCATAGGTGGCTGCGGCCTCGCGCAACATGCCGAGATCCTGCGCCGCCGCGCGTCTTCGCCTTGGCACCGTGCTCAGATGAGTTCCTCACGAGTTGTCTTCTGCGGAAAACAGTTTGTCCCACGCCTCGATGAGGGCGCGTGCGCGAGCCTTCTTCTGCTCGTCGGCTTTCTTGTTTTTCATGCGGTTCGACCATGCCTCGCGCAGTTCGAACTTCGCGCCGATCGCTCGTACCACGTCCAGGACATCCTTGGACGCGGCGCCGGGAGCAGACGAGAGCAGGTCACGCATGGGGCCCGTGACCGCTTCGCCCCGCAGCCACCTTTCGATGTCGAGGCACAGTGCGTCCTTGCCGTGCTTTTCTAACTCGGCAATTGCCTGCTCGGTCTTCGAGCGTCGCGGCTCAGGACTTTTCCATTCGCCCACCGTACCGATTCCGTAGCCGGCGGCAGTTTTTCCGCCCACGCCCCAGTTTTCCAGCGCATCCGCAAGGAGGCGAGCAGCAAGGTCCGTCCACTCGCCCGGTCCGCTGAGGACAAGCAGAAATCGGCACTTGGGCCGTACTGTCAGAAATGCGACCGGATTCGGGCTGTCATAATCATTGGGCGCGTTTCGGCCGGTGGAGTCGTAGTAGCTCTTCTGATGCACCGTGAGTACATCGACCGCGAAGGGCGTGTTGCCGGCGGCGCTGTCCGGCACGTAGAGCGCGTCGTGGAACGTGACGAGGCCTGCAGCCGCGCCGGCGTCGAAGCCGTGTTCGCGCATCGTTGCATCTTCACGGGCGTCGGGCGCGCCAAAGAGCGCGCGGTAGACTGCGCCGGGGCCGCGCTCGATGCGGCGCCGGTTCCATGTCACGCCCTGGTAGTCGGCGCGGGTGCGTTCCTCGTCTTTCTGCTCCCAGGGCTTTTTGCCGGGGTCGCTCGGCCCGTAGGTCGCGTCCACGTAGTGGGCGAGAAGCCCCTTCAGCGCCGAGCCCGGAATGATCGGCACGCCCCAGGTGTGATGCACCGTAAGACCGACATCTACGGCACTTGCATTGCCGTGTCCGATCAGCAGGCGGCTTGCGAGGGTCAGTTCGGCGAGTCGGTCGCCGGGATTGGTGAAGCTCGCCTTCCACCGCTCGTAACTGTGGGTGTAGTCAGCGGCAATGCGAATGTCGGCTACCTTCGACAGCCACCGGGAGCGTTTGTCGTCCGGGATTTTGCCGTCATCGCCGGTAAGCCCCCATACATCGTAGGCGAGCCCCACGTGATCCGGCGTTTTCTCCTTCGGTAGGACCTGGCGCATGGTCATTCCTCCTCGAAGGTAGCCTGTATATTTACGGGAGCGCATAATATCAAAAATACTGGTTGGGCTCATGGTCATTCCTCATCGAAGGTGGCCTGTACGGCGCGTTTGAGCCACTTGGCGACTTGCAGCATCTCGCGTGTGGCAATCATGTAGGCATCGGCGTCGAGTTCGCGAATACGCCCGGCGATGTCCTTATCTGTCGCGCCCTCAAGGCCGGGGACACCCGCAGACGCAAGATGCTTGAGGACAATGTCGCCCCGGCTGCCGAGGCGCTGCACCGCGGCGATGGCTGCGCACAGGCCGTTGCGCAGGATGTTGGCGCCGAGATCGTTGACGGCGATCTTGTAGTCGTTTTGTTGTTCTCGTGGAACCTCGGCGACTGCGGCGTAGGCATGCAGCGCGCGTTGTTGATCCCGAAACAGCGGTTTTTTCTGGGCATCAGTCGTGGTCATGGTTAGCTCCGTTCTTTGAATGGCACGATCCGGCAGCGGCCACGCCCGGTCGTCGCCTTGCCGCCAAACTGGAAAACCTCTTCGCCGCAGAGTGCGAAGTCGAGGACATCTTTGGGCGTCATTGGGACTTTTTGACGCCGGCTTTTGTCCGCAGCGAGAAGGCCCACGAGCAGAGTTTCGGGCGGGAGGCTCTCTTCCAGCCACAGCGCGCCGGGTGCGACGGTGCGCGTGTTCTCGTCGAGACGAACGCGGGCGTCCACCTGCGTCGCGGTCTCCCAGAGAAACGCCATGGTGTCGTCGTCCACCACGGCGAAGCGCTTGGTGAAGATGTCATCCCCGGGGGAAACGAGCGGCGCAAGGTATTTCGCCCACGCGGTCGCGGCTGCGTTTTCCTCTGCAGGCAGGTCGAGATCCTCGAGATAGAGCTTGCCGTTGTGGGGGCAGATACTGTCTTTTGCCAGGAGTGCCCCGCGGCCGCCGATAGAAGGAATGCCGAAGCCCGTGTCTTTGAGGTCACGTTTGGCGAGCGTCAGAAGAAGCGGCGATGTGACCCAGGCAAACGTGCCCCGGAAGCTGCGCACCGGCAGTGCAAGCAGGCGGGCATCGCCGACGACCAAGGCGCCCGCGTGTTCTTCGGGATCGTTCGACGGCCCGAAAACGGCCTCTGTCTTTTCAGTGTCAATCGTACGCCGCGCGTCACGCAGCACGCCCTTGATGGACGATCCGGGCAGGAAGGGAATTCCGGTCGCCTTCATGCGTGCCGTGGGCAGGTCGATGATGTCCGGCGTGTGGCCAGTGCCGGCGTGAAGAGGGGAAAGGGTGTGTACCAAAAAAGGTTTTGTCATCATGGGGGACTCTCCTTAAAGGTGCCAAACTCCAGGAACGACGCGGCCGAAGCCTTCGTCGGTACGTGTGCCGAGGGCGGCGAGCCAAAGAGCCTTTGCCTCGGATTCGCTCCACGGGCGATTGTCCGTGCGCTCGAAAAAGTAGACGGATCCGGGCGGAACCATGCGCGAGGTCGGTTTGGGCTCGCGCTTCGCCATGTCCCATCCCGACAGATGGACCGGACGAGGGACGAACGCCGCGCGCAGGATGACGTCGATCCCCGCGATGTGGCCGCGATACTCGCCGTTTGAGTTCGCGGAAAATTTATCGGGCAGCCAGCCCTGTTTGAAGCAAAGCGGGGAGACCGCCACGAGCCGAAGACCCGGGCCCGAAAACGCCCTGCACACCTCAATCGGAGGTTTGAACAGAGCCGCCGGTAAGGGGGCGACGTAAGCAAGACGCGAATCCGAGCCCAAGGTCGCGACATAGGACAAGTTGCTATAAGGCAGTTCGACTTCCACGCCAATCGCCCACTCGCCGTCAGGTTCAAGGGTCTCGACCACATCGTGCGAGAAGAGGACACCATCGTCAGAGGTGAGTTCCTCGGGGCGGATGCCGACGTGGACCTGGATGCGTCTTTTCGGCGCGAGCGCGGGTTGGCGCACCTGCACGTCTTTGCCGCAAAGCCACGAGATAAGGTCCTCATGGCCCCACCAGCGCGGGCTAGCGAGCGGCTTCTGCGTCTCCTCGAGCACCGGCCGCCAAAGGGCTTCGCGGGCTTCATCGTCGTTGCGCCCGAGCGTCGGCGCAATTGGCTTTACGGGATTGAGCCGGTGGACCGTGCTTTTCCCTTCGAGCCAGAGCGCATCCAGAGGCACGGGCCAGATGGCATATTTGGTGCTCCAAGGGGAACCATGCCGACGGCGGAGCACAAGCGTTCTCCCAAGCCGAACGGCCTGCGTGCGCGTTTGCCAGTCTTGCGGGGTGAAGACAGTGCCCGTCCGGGTTTCCTCCCCGCGTCCCCAAAGTGTGCGCAGCGCCCCGAGCACCGTCGAGGGCCAGGGCCAGTCGAGCCCGTGACCGCGCCCGGAGGCGCTGGTGTGCCAGCCGCGGCCGTCCTTGGCAAAGAAGCCGTCTCGAGGCACCAGAACCAAGTGTGTAGTGATTGTCGCCATGCTGCGGCCTCCTGGTTACACGGCTGCGCGCGCGAAAACGCGGGCGATGAGCAGCCGCGCAACCCACTCGTTGACGTGCTTATAAAGATTTTCGTAGTCCGTCGTTAGATCGAGAGTGAGCCCGACATCCTTGGACTGCAGGCCGCCGCCCTCGATGCGCGAGAGCGAGCGCTGCACCTCGAGCACGAGCACCCGTGCCCAGCCATTGCCGCTCGCGTCGTCTGGCTTGGGCAGGCGCGTGAGGATGCTGGCGATCTCGTACACCTTGCGTGAAGGGATGCGGTCTTGCAGCAGTTTCGCTGCCTCGGTGAGGGCACGGACGGGATCGGTGTCCCATGGCGCCCGCCACGCGCGCGTTCCGCCGGAGCGTTTGTCGACGAGCACCGCGAGCGCGTTGCGGTCGCGCTTCGCCTCGCGTTCGGCCTGCCGTCCGAGCCCAAGCAGGTCACCCATGCTTTCCATGACGTGGCCGATGCCAAGGCCCACAGACAGGGTCGGGCGCTGGTCGGCAGGGAGTGTGCCGCACGCGGTCGCCATAGTGTTCTCGAATTCCGTGCGCAGATCATCGGCGCAGGCGAGCGCCTCGGGCAGCGGCACGAAGGCGAGCACATCGTCGCCGCCTGCATAAACGAGCGCGCCGCGATGCCGCTGTTCGACGATCGCGCGCGCTTGGGCGGCGAAACCCGCCAGTTTCCCCGAGAACGTTCGGTGTGCGTCTGCAGAGCCGAGGCTGTCGATCGCGCGCCCCATGCGGTCGCCGTCGGCGACCAGGCAGGCGACGTAGGGATACGGTTCGCCAAGCTTTTGGAAAAGCGGCTTGACGTGCTGGCGGCCCCAGGCGTCCGGATCACCGCTCAGTCCCTGCTCCTCGAAGATGGATCGCCACCGGCCTGGGAGCAGGACGCTGGCGTCGAAGGGGAAAGGCTTCACGCACGGGAGGTCGTCGCGATTGACGCGCGAGACGCCGGCGTTTTGGCACGCCGACCTCAAGGCGTCGAGCTCGGCCTGCGCCGCCTGGTCTGCATGCGCAAGCCACGAGGCCAGCGCGACGTTGACCACGGGCACGAACTGCTCAGGATCTCCACCGGCGCGCTTGACCAGACCTACGGCGTCGAGTTGCTCGCCGTCGGCGATGCGGTAGCGCCGAACCAGGTTGGCGTCGCGGTTCTTTGGCGGAGCGAGCACCGACTCCCGCGCGCCGTCGAGGCTCGACTTCGGCACGTTGCCGCGCCCCTTTGTCCAAGGATCAAAGTCGCGCAGCAATTTGCGGCCCGCGATGGCCTGCTCGAGTTGCCGGCGTGTCGCGGCGTAGTTGCCGAGCGGCAGCCAACTCGCGGTGAACTCGAGAAAACTGTCAATCTGCTCGTCCCACACCGCATCGATGTTCGGCGCCAGGAGCCCCGCGCACTTTGTCTTCACGGGAGCGGCGACCTGGTTGCGCCAGTAGTCCGCCACGGCGTCGCGCGCGGCCTTCGCGAGTCGCTGCGGGTCGGTGCCTGCGGAAACCTCGGCCAGGAGCTTGTTCGCGATGTTTTGCGGTGGGTTGCCGTTTGGGCGCAGGGGTGCCGGACACGGAGCAAGCTCCGGATCAGGGGGCGTGAGGGCGGGGAAGATGGGCTCTGCACCACCAGCGACGAGCGCCCGCGCCGCAGCTCGACCCAACTCCGACAGCAGGTGGCTGCCGTACCAGAGATCGCGCGTGCGCCGCGCCTGCGCAATGAAATCCTGGACGGGACCAAGCGTGATGAGGAGGAGATGCGTACTCATGGGGCCACCACCGTCGTCTGGTATTGGGTGCGGAGCCAGTTGAAAAACGCCTGGCGGAGACTGGTTTTGCCGGCAAGCGCCGAAAAGCAGGGCGTGTCGCCCGTGGCAACGAGCCGATCAAATGGAGCCACGCTACTTGGATCTATTTCTTTCTGCCCTTTTCGCTCGCGCACAAGGCCAACTTGGGCGTCTTTCGGATAGCCGCGATTCAACCAGAGTGCACATGGCACGAACGATCCGTCGGCAAGCGGCAGCGCCTTTACGATAAGCGGGCTTGCGAGGCGATCGTGTTCTTTGGTGCCCGCACGCCAGCGCAGTTCGAAGGGACCGAGTTCGTCGTAGCCTCCCTTCCGCGGATTCCGAGGATCGAAGCGCTGTCCCGTACGATCCTGCGTCTGAAACTGTCCAATGATCGGCAGACCGAAGCCCGCGCGCGGCCATGCGGGGGTTGCGTTGTGGCGCGGCCTATGTGCGCTGGTTTTGCCCTTGATGTGTCGGATCTTGTCCGCTTCCGGCCAGTTGGAGATCGAAGGCCGGTTTGGCTGCGCCTTGCCGGCTCCGGGTTCGCGGGCGCGATCTCCTGGCGGCCCCTGCGTGCCCTGGCGGAACTCCTTCAGCCAGTCGAGCGCCGTCTCCCACACAATCTCAGCCCCTGGTTCCTCTTGGCCGATATGGAATCCTGCACCACAAAGCTTTGGTACATCTCCAAGATTTGGTACATCTCCAAGCGGATTTGGGATGTACGCAAAAATGTCATGTCCAAACAATTGCGTGAACGCTTCGCGGGTCGCAGCTGCCGGCAGCCAGCCAGACCCATCGCCAATCACCGTCAAGCTCCCGAGGCCGCGTCTCGTGCGGCTGCCGTAGCCGCCAAAAAGAATCCATGCGCGCAGGGCGTTTTTTACCTCGGTTACGTCGGATTCGGTGCCTGCAACTTGCAGGGTGAGCACGAACTGCGTGCCGGGATGGCGGCGCGGAGCCGGCGGGGTATCTTTCCTGTCGCCCCGTGCCGGCCAGAGCGCGTAGGCGCCGGGCGTCGCCTTCTGGCCTTGGCTGGGATACAGCCGGATCTCACTGCTGTCCGGGCTCCCAGCGCACATCACGCGGATGCGGACCTCCACCGCCGAGCGCCCGCCATCATTGGCCGCTGCGCGACCCCGCAACTCGCTCTCGCGCCGGTACAGGTCTTCAGAACTCGCGTACCGGCACGCATACAGAGCCCGCCACCAGAAGCGCAGATGCCCGCGGACGGAGGGCACTCGAATCACGTCGACGTCGTCGATGGTGCGAGTCTGGCAACTGCCCCCGAGAATCGGTGTGACAACCTCCAAATTTACCTGGATTTTGGTCAATTCAGGAGCGCCGCGCGCAGGCCGGTTCCTTGCCTTCGGGAGATCGTGGTATCGGGGTGCCGCTGGCAGTGGATGCGTTGAAGATGGTTTGCTCATCGGTACCCATCCTTATGTTAGAGTGGCGTGTTGCACATGATGTTTGCTACTGCCCCATGGTTCTCGTGCTGGATCGATAGCTCGCTCCTTGGAGAAATTCGAGCACTCGGGCACCTGCTCGCTCGCCAGTCCGCGATGCGCACCAGCACTTCGAGATACGCGAGGGCGAAGGGACCAAGCTGCCTCGGCTCACCCTCGGGCACCGCGCCGGCTTCGCTCGTCTCTTCCGGTCGCCACGGGCCGAGCAGATCGGCGACGAGGCCGGTCCAGCCAGGCCCGGTCATCACGAACTCGTTGCCCTCCCAGCGTCCCTCGGCGCCGTCCTTGGCGATCGAGAAGTCGAGGGGCCACTCGGTGTCACTGATGACGAGCGCGCGTGGCTCGCTCGGTACGCCGAAGACGTCATCGCCTTCGTCCGTCGTTGAGCGCATCACCGTGCGCACCTTTCCGTGGTGCGCGGCCGCTAGGTAGACTGCGAGCGCCGGATACGGCTTTGACTGGCTGTGGTGGTACTTGCGCCACATCGCCAGGGCGGAGGCGGCTTCGTGGCGAAGCCCGGGACGGAAGGGCCGCGAGCCGCGAGGCGTCTTGGCGAGCACCTCGGCAGCAGAGAATGGCCCGCGATTGGTGAGCGCGGCCTGCCACTGCGGATGCGCCTTGCCGAGATCGTGCAGACCCGCTGCTTCGACGACGGCACGCTGCAGGTCACCCGTGAGCGAGAGCGCGTCGCACAGGTTCTTGGCCTCCCGGCTCGCGTCCGCGAGGTGGTCTTCGAGCTTTGACCAGTAGCCGGCCTCGGTCCTCGTGTCGTCTCGGAGGGTTTCGCCGCGTCCGGCGCGCGGCACTTCGGTGAGCACGCTCGACTTGTCCCCCGTCCACCCTTCGGTCGCGTCGTAGCCGCCGACGTCGCGCTTCAGCATGACGAGCATGCCGGGACGGATGTCGCGGTAGTTCACGCGCTCCCATTGATCCGCCTCGTCGTCCCACAGCCAGGCCTTGGCCTTGCTGCTTTCGAGCATCTCTTGAACGCGAACGAAGGAAACTGGGCAGCCTTCGTTCGCCGGATCGAGCAAGGGGCCGTCGAGATCCTCGCCGCGCGGCGGGGCATCGCCGTCCCAGTCACGCCAGAACACCGTCACATCGAGGTCGGGATCGGTGCCGCGTACGAAGGCACTGATGTCGGTGAAGCCGCCGTGGACGTCACGTTCGGTAGAGAAGAGCCCGTGGACATCGAGTGCGCGCGGCAGCGGACTCGGCCTTGGTTGGAGTGCCTCGGTCACTTCCTTCTGCTTATTCGTGCTCAGCCGAGCGATGGCGTCCGAGAACGCCTCTCTTTGAGAGAGTGGGGCGAAAGCATCGACGAGCTTCTTAGCGCGATCGATATCTGTGGCTTCGTACGGCCCGATGCGCTCGATCTTCTTGTTTCCGCCTTCCTTCGGCGTCTCCCAGACCCAAGCCTGAGCATCCTGATCGTCTCCCTTTCGGTTCAATCGACCCAGGCGCTGCAGCATGGATGGCCACGGCGCGAGTTCGGTGAACAGACGATGCGCCGAGATATCTATGCCTGCTTCGATGACCTGCGTACTCACGCAGATGAGACCGGGATCGTCCTTCGAAAGCGTGCCCGCCTTGCGCCGGGCGTCGAAGTCGATGAGGCGCTGCTCGTGCCGTGCGCGGTCTTCGCGACGAAACCGCGACGTGAGGAGCACTTTGTGCTCGATCGACGACAAGGCACGGAACACGGAGCGCGCCATCTCGACCGTGTTGCAGATGACGAGCGTGAGCGTGCCGGGCATGTGCTTCGCCCGCACAGAGGCGGCGATGGTGTCCGGCGTGACGGACGTCGCTGCAGCCGACTTTGCTGCGCCTCGCTTTTTGCCTCTACGGGTCGCCGGCTCCGCTGCTGCCTCTGGCTGCCACCACGCCAGTGGGCGTTTCGCCGCGCGCCACCAACCGAGTTGTTGGTCGCCTTTGATGGCGGCGTCGAGCTTGCGCTCGAATTCAACCTGCTCGTTCGACGGGTCGGCAATGGCGTCACGCTTACGATCCGTCGTGCCGAGGAACGACGTGCCCACCGTGGCGCTCATCCACGTTGTCAGACACGGCTTGAGCGATGGAAACCGCTTGCGCCGCATCCAGTCGAGCTGCGCCGTCGTCCACAGGCCCGGCCCCATGAGCTGCACCTCATCGATGAGCCACCTGCAATCGTTGTTCAGCAGCCCGAAGTGAACCGGCCACTCGAAGCGGCTCATCGCGTACCCGCGGTTGAGCGCGCGCGACAGGAGCTGGTCCTGCGTGCCGACGAGCACCCAAGGCTTGTCAGGATGGCCTATCCACTCGTCATCGATGGCGCCGCCCATGAGCTGATACACCTCGACGTCGATCTCGGGCCACTTCGCCCTGAGGTTGTCGAAGTAGGCTTTCAACCGCTGTGTCGTCTGCGTGACGAGGCTGCGCATCGGTAGGCAGTAAACGAGATGCAGCGGCTCCGGCTGTTTGTTGGCAAGCAGGCGCCACGCCCACGCGAGCGCGACCTCCGTTTTGCCGAGTCCTGTTGGGATTGGAAGCACATCGGGGAGCCCTTCGATGGCAACCAAGGTCTGCCACTCATAGGGAATGCAACCACCGGTGGCCGTCTTGAAGAAATGGGTGAAAGAGTTTTTCCGTAAGTCGTTAGTCACCACGTCTCTCTCCTCAACAAGGTCGGTAGACACAGGGGCACTGTGCCAGTCACGGGCATGGGCACGAGCCAATCTTCCCCATCTCCCCACTCCGCACGAAGCAGTGTGCGCAGGGCTTGTGGGTGGGGGTGTGGACTTGTCCCATTGGGCCGAGGGTGTCTGCGCACAGCGTCCCCGTTGTTTTCGGGCGTGAGACTTGGCTCGTGGCTATACCCAAATCGCCGCACACGTCCAGTTGATGGAAGCTGTCGGCCCTTGGTGTGGGCGCGAGGCACGGTCGGTGCGCTGATTTGCGAGATCCATGGGACCACCTTGCCTTCGGTGCTGCCCGCGGGGTTGCGAGGAAAGAGGGCCGCAAGCCTGTGCTGCGGGGCGGCCTGGGATAGGCGGACGCTTGCGCCGCCCGAGCGGAGCAGTGGTCGCTCTATGGGGGGAGTCACGGGGGGTGCTTTGCGGGAAAGCATTGGCCGCGGTCGAGGGGGCGGAGGTTGGGGGTGGCGGGTCCGTCTCATTGGGATGTCCTTATGTGGAGCTACCGCTTTGCCTTGGCTTGGGAGACTGTCTGCTTCGATTGGGGTTTTCGGGTTGGCCTGCCATCTACCACCCCACAGGCTCAAAATCTGAGTCTCTGGGCTCTTGAGTTCATTTTTTTGATTTTTTTGCATGACTTCGTCCTTCAGGAGATTGTGTCCTCCCTATCACAAGCGGACCCTGGTAGTTACGTTTTTTTTGAAGATTTTTTTGGCCGCGCCTCAAGCATGGCTGCTGCCGTGCGGACGCGGGAGGCAAACTCCTCTGCCAGCTCTGGCGGGCCGAGGACCTGGGCATGGGGGATGTGGCGCAGGACTTCGAGGATGAGTTCCCGGGGGTCCGCGTACGGGACCTTGAGGTGGTAGACGCCGTCCTGCCATGTTCCGTGCTGCTGGGGGTGCCAGATTTCTGTGGCCACGAGGTGGGCGGCATAGCCAGAGAAGACGAGCTCGGCCGTGGCAGTGGGCTCGCCGTGGAAGATGCCGAAAGATTGGGAAAGCAACTGGTCGATGCGGGCGGTGTCTGGCGGGGCTGCGCCTTCCGCGAGGATCGTGGCCTGCGGGATGCGGTCCAGGGCGAAGCGGCGGGTATCCTTGGCATTGGGGCACCAGGCGAGGACGTACCAGACGTCACGGTAGTGCACGAGCCTCCAGGGGTGGATGATCCGCGCCGAGGCCTGGGCATCGCCAAGGTGGCGGTGGTGGATGCATACTTGGCGATGGCGCAGGATGCCTTCCAGGATGGCGGCGAAGACTTTGAGATCCACGGGGCGGCTTCGAAACTGCTGGAGCACCACTGCGTGGCTCAGGGCATGTGCCGTGTGCCCCGAATGCTGGAGCAGGCGGCGGATGCGCTGCGCCGTGGCCTTGATGTCGTGCGTGAAGAGGCCGGGCTGCACCGAAGACAAGAACTCGAGACTGGCGATGAGGGCCTGGAGCTCGGAAGGGTTGAACCAGAGGCCGGGGAGTTCGAATGCCGGCGCGGCGGGGTCGTAGCGGTATCCCCCAGCCGCGCGGTCATAGATGATGGGCGCCCCGGCGATATCGCGTAATTCTTCGATGATGCGGCGTGCTGTGGCCCGGGAGCACTCAAGGTGCGTTTCGATGTCGCGGCGGGCGATGGGAGTCTTTCTGCCTTGGAGCAGACGGTGCAGGCCGAGGATACGTTGGAAACGGTCCATGGAAAGTCCGTGATGCCAAAGGTGTTTGCTGTAAGGCCGCCTAGCGGAATATAAATTTTGCTCATAGGGCATAGTGGAGATTGGTGCCGAGAGGGGTTTTTCGGAGCATTGCCCTCGGTTTTGCTGTTGTCCTGGGTCCTTTTTTGGGATAGCGCTGCCCGCGAGTTTGACGTCCAGGAGGGCCCTCTATGGAAATTCGGACGGGATCCATCCCAGGAGTGGTCTTGGTGCGGCCGCGGCGCTTCGAAGACGACCGGGGCGCCTTTTGCGAGACCTACCGCGAGGATGTGTGGCGGAAGGCCGGCATTGGCGCCCGGTTCGTGCAGGACAACAGCGCCTGGTCCCGACGGGCAGGCACGGTGCGGGGGCTCCATTTCCAGGCGCCTCCCCATGCCCAGGCCAAGCTCGTGCGGGTGGTGCGTGGCCGCATCATGGATGTGGTGGTAGATTTGCGGCGGGACTCACCGAGCTATCGGCGCTGGGAGGTCTTCGAGCTCGACGCTGCGGCCCGCTGGCAGCTTTTCGTACCCAAAGGACTGGCCCATGGGTACATGACCTTGGAAGACGACACCGAGGTCGCCTACAAGGTGGATGCCTTCTACGCCCCGGAGGCTGAGGCGGGCATTCGCTGGGACGACCCGGATCTGGCTATCCCCTGGCCTGCGTATGTTCCCATCGTCTCGGCCAAAGACCGCCAGTTGCCCGTGCTCGCAGACGGGGAGTTTTTGTGGGGCACGGAGGAGTGGGAGAAGTGATATCTCCAATGATTTGAGACGAGTACATTTTGCGGTGTCTCGTGATTTTTTTCATAAAGTCTTGACAGGGCCAAAGGCTCGTGCGTAGAGCTCGGCATTATTTTTTTGTTGTTTTTTCAACATTTCAACGCGGTAGGAGGAGAGGACCGTGGCAAACTCGAAAAGCAGCGTCGTTCTGCCGTTTCTCGTGGGTGTGGTGGCGTCGCTGGTCCTGGGGTGGTGGGCATTCCCCAAGGTCTTGTACAGTCAGAAGACCCAGCCCATCCGCTTCGACCATGTGGTGCACGTGGAAGATCAGGCCATGACATGTGATCAGTGTCACACGTTCCGGGAGAACGGCTCCTTTGCTGGCCTGCCCACGACGCAATCGTGCGCGGATTGCCATTCGGACGTGCAAGGGGAAGACCCCGAAGAGGAGCGCTTCGTCACCGAGTACGTGCAGCAGGGCAAGGAAGTGGAGTGGCTCGTGTACCAGTACCAGCCGGACAATGTCTATTTTTCCCACATCGCACACAAGGATATCGAGTGCACCAAGTGTCACTTGGATGTGGCTAACATGAAGAATCCTCCGGTGTACTATGAAAACCGCATCTCCGGGTACAGCAAGAACACCATGAAGATGTGGGAATGTGAGCGGTGTCATGCCCAAAATGGCGCCAGTAACGCCTGCTTCGTATGCCATAAATAGAGGAGTGGGACATGGGACTTGATAGAAGAAGCTTTCTTTCTCTGGTGGCAGGCGGCGTTGTCGGCAGCCTTGCCACTCCGGTGGTGTGGAAGACCTTGGATGACGTCTCCATCTGGTCGCAGAATTGGCCATGGATCCCTCGTTTGAAGTACGGCGAGGAGACACTCCTTCCCTCCTTGTGTAAGCTGGGTACGGATGCCTATGGCGTTCAGGTGAAGCTGGTGGCTGGCCATCCGGTGGCGGCGTACGGCAATCCCGAGCATCCCCTGAGCCGCGGCGGCATCTGTCCTTTGGGCGCGGCCAGTGTGCAACTCCTCTACAGCCCATCTCGGGTGCGGAGCCCCAAGAAGCGCGTGGGCGATTCCTTCGAGGATATCTCCTGGGAAGAAGCCGAGGCGCTTTTGACCGAGCAGCTCAAGGCCGCAGGCAAGGACGTGGCCTTGGTGAGCGGGGATGACACCGGTAGCGCGGCCGAAGTCCTGGCCGGACTGGTGGCGGCCTTGGGTTCGGAGCAGACCTATTTCATGCCCAGTGAAGGCGCTGCCGCTGCCGCGGCCTTGGGGCTTTTGGGCGGCGACGGTCTGGTGGGCTATGACTTGGAAGGGGCGGATTATGTGCTTCTTCTGGGTGCTGACGCCCTGGGCGCGTGGGGGACGACCCTGCGCAACGCCAAGGCCTTTGCCGATGGCCGGGAGCGGGCCGTGCGTGTGGTGTACGTGGGCCCGGCCATGACCGCGACCGCTGCGGTGGCCGATGCCTGGATTCCGTGTACGCCGGGCACTGAGGGCGTCGTGGCCATGGGCCTGGCCAATATGATCCTGGAGCGCCGTGCGCTGTCCAATGTGGCGGGGCTGGAGCAGTTCCGCAAACAGGCCGCGGGCTTTAGCCCGGATGTGGTGGCCACGCGCAGCGGTGTGGCGCCGGAAACCCTGCTCGGCTTGGCCAAGGAACTGCTTGTGGCAGGCAAGCCCCTGGTGGTGCCGGGTACGACCGCGGCCCAAGGGCTGGCGGTGTCCGACGCTGCGGCCGCTTTGGCGGTCAATGTGCTGCTCGACCGCATCAACATGCCGGGTGGTGTCATGGTGCTGCCGTGGGGTCCCAAGGTCGTGGCCGCCGCCCCGGACAAGAAGGCCATGATGGGCCGCGATGTGGTGGGCTATCTGGCCGCCGTGGCTGCGGGGAACGCGCCGGCGCCCAAAGTGCTTTTGGTGCATGCCGCCAACCCAGCCTACGCGCTGCCGGATCTGAAGACCGCACAGACCGCCTTGGATAAAGCCGGGTTTGTGGTGTCCTTCAGCTCCTTCATGGACGAGACTGCGGCTCAGGCGGATCTGATCTTGCCCGATAGCCTCACCTACGAGCGCTACGACGACGCCTACACCCCCTATGGTTCGGGGCAGGCCAATTACACCATGGCCGCGCCCATCCTGAAACAGCCGCTCTTCGCCACCAAGGCCGCCGCGGACGTGGCCCTGGGCGTGGCCGCCAAAGCGGGCGTCGATTTGGGCTTTGCCTCCTTTGAGGAGGTGCTCAAGGCCAAGGCCGAGGCCCTGGGGCTGGATTTCGAAGCCGCGGCCACGGGCACGGTATGGCTGGGGACGGAATTTGCCGTGCAGCAGTTGGACCTGGCCAAAGTCCAGGCTCCGGCCCTTCAAGAATCTGCCACGGACGTCACCCTGGTGCCGGTGGCCAATTTGAAGATCGGCAGCCCCAAGGTCGCTACTCCGCCCTTTGGCACCAATGTCATCAGCCCGCGGGAACTCCAGGGCAAAGACATGGTGGTGGCCATGAACGCCGCCACGGCCTCCAAGCTGGGGGTGCGTGCCGGTGACGCCGTGACCCTTTCGGGGGCGGGTGGTGAGTGTCGTGCCCGGGTGCGCATCTTCGAAGGCGTTGTGGACGGCGCAGTGATGGCGCCGCTAGGTCTCGGCCATACCGCATGGGATGCTTTTTCCAGAGGCAAGGGCGCCAACGTGTTTCAGATCCTGGGCACGCAGACGGATGTGGCGGGCTTTACCCGCTTTGCCACTGCGCCGGTGGGCGTGCGCAAGGCCTAAGGCGTCACTTTTCTGCACCCTGGAAAAGAGAAGAGGATAGCAGCAATGCAACATATGGAATTCAAAGTGAAGTGGGGCATGGTCATCGATCTCGACAAATGTACGGGATGTGGGGCCTGTTCCATTGCGTGTCGGGCGGAAAACAACATTCCACCCATGCAAGATGCATCCAATAAATTGCGTACCACGGATTGGATGAATATCTATGAACTCTCTAATGGGAAGAAATTTCCCGATCTGGAGATTGCTTACCTGCCGCGTCCGTGCATGCAGTGCGGCAACCCCTCGTGCTCCACGGTCTGTCCTGTGGTGGCAACCACCAAGGACGAAGAGGGCGGAATTGTGAGCCAGGTGTATCCGCGCTGCATCGGGTGTCGGTACTGCATGGCCGCGTGTCCCTATCATGCCCGCTACTTCAACTGGTTCGATCCCATTTGGCCGGAAGGCATGGAAAAGACCCTCACGCCGTACGTATCGGCCCGGCCCCGCGGCGTAGTGGAAAAATGCACCTTCTGCCATCACCGTTTCAACGCCGCCAAGGAGCAGGCCCGTGCTAATGGCGCCGATCCCTTGGATTTACCGGAAGATGCGTATATTCCGGCCTGTGCCGAAGCCTGCCCCACGGGGGCCATTGTTTTTGGCAATCTCAAAAATCCCGAGCACCGCGTGGCCAAGCTCGCTGCCTCCAAGTATGCCTTCCGCCTCTTGGCGCGGCTCGGCACGGACCCGCAGGTGTACTACTACTCCAAGCGGGATTGGGTGCGGCAGCTGGGAGACAACTACCTGCAGAAGGAACTCAAGGGAGGCGAGCATGTCTGAGAGAGAATTCTGGCCTGAGGGGGTGGAGCGCTGCGATCTGGGCAAATTTTTGGCCTGGCTCGGCTTCATCTCGATCTTCCTCTTGTGGGGTGCGTACGGCGCCTACAAGGTCCTGGGCACGGGTATCGGTGTCACCGCCCTGGACAACTATTTCGGTTTCGGTTTGTGGATCACCTTCGACCTGGCGGTCATCGCCTTGGGCGCGGGCGCCTTTTTCTCCGGGTTCTTGCGCTATATCATGCGCATCGATGAGCTCAAAAACATCATCAACCTGGCGGTGATCGTCGGCTTCCTCTGCTACTCCGGCGCCATGCTCATCTTGGTGCTGGATATCGGCCAGCCGCTGCGGGCCTGGTTCGGCTATTGGCATCCCAATGTGCACTCCATGCTGACGGAAGTGATCTTCTGTATCACCTGTTACTGCACCGTGCTCATCATTGAGTATGTGCCCCTGATCCTGGAGAATCGCCAGATCGCCAAGAACCGCTTCTGCCATCATCTGGCCCATAACTTCCACGTGTACATGCCGCTTTTCGCGGGCATTGGCACCTTCCTGTCCACGTTCCATCAGGGGTCCCTGGGCGGCATGTACGGTGTGCTCTTTGGTCGGCCCTTTGTGTTCCGCGAAGGCTTCTTCATCTGGCCGTGGACCTTCTTCCTGTTCGTGGCCTCGGCGATTGCTTCGGGCCCGGCCTTCACCATGCTGTGCGCCACTTTCATGGAGACCATTACCGGTCGTAAGCTGGTGAGCTACGAGACCAAGAAGCTCATGGGCAAGATCGCTGGTCTGCTCCTGTGCTTCTACATGTTCTTCAAGATCCTCGACACCTATGCCTGGGCCAAGGGGATCTTGCCGGGCATGGGCCTGACCTTCGATCAGATGTTCAATAGTGAAGCCGGTTATGGCAAAGGATGGTTGTGGGCGGAGCTCTTCTGGTGCGGCATCATCCCTGCCATCATGCTGGTGACTCCGGCGGTGCGCAATCGTCCTGCCTTGTTGTATACGGCGGCTATCCTCGATTGCGTGGGCATCGTCATCAACCGCTTCGTCTTCACCGTGCAGGCCCTGGCCATTCCCGTCATGCCTTTTGATCAGTGGTTCTCCTACTCCCCCAACTGGGCGGAGTGGTCCACCTCGCTTATGATCGTCGCGTACGGATTCCTGGTCATGAGCCTTTCCTATCGCTATCTGCCCATCTTCCCTCAGGAGCGGGCGCTGAACCGGTAGTCGGGAGCTTCCTCAGTAGAGAGGGCCGCCGTACGGCGGCCCTCTCGCGTTTGGCTATCTCACAGCACAGCAAACGATCGTTGCAGCCCAATTTTTCCAGTGCATCAGCCTCATGCACGGTGTGCATCGTGCATGAGGCCGATTGTGTTTCTTGCCTAACGAACCTCTCCATGCTTCCGTCCACAGCTCATGCACGGCCAGAGCTGTGAATGTGCGTGATAACCTTGCGGCTTGCTGACGCGGCCAGGATCCGTTTGGAGCATCCGCTGGGCAGGCCTTGTGTGCTGTGGTGTTCCGCGCTGGGGTTTGGGCGGAGGCCAGGACAAACGCTTGGAAGGACAACGGGAGTCAGCGGCGGAGGAAATCGAGGCCGGTGCGCTCGATCACCTCGCCGAACCGTTCGCCTTGGCAGTGCCGCAGGTGGTGCTCGATGCATCTGTGCACCACCTCCAACACCATCTGCGGGGAGGCGAGCTCGGGAAGTTCGGTCCCCAGGCGGGGATGGCGGCCGAGCTTGCCTCCCACAAGCACCCTGTAGCCGCGCCGGTCTTCCTCGATGCTGCCAGTGGGGCACACCCGGATGCACTGGCCGCACCCCAGACAGCGTTCCGGGGCGATCACGGGTGCGCCTCCGCTCAGCCGGATCGCTCCTTCTCGGCAGACGGCAATGCAGCGCATGCAGGAAGCGCACGTCGCCGCTCCCGGCTGGGGGAATACGGCGCCGATGCAGCCCACATCCACGATCTGCGGCCGCGAGCAGGCGTTGGGACAGTGGGAGATGGAAATCTTGAATTCATGATGGGACTTGAGGGGCCCGCGGATCCTTTCTTGCAGCTGGCTTTGGAGGTCCAGGGAGTCCAGGTGTCGCTTCAGGGCTTGGAGAAGGTCGTCGCCGTTGTCGATCCGGTTGGGACAACCTCGGTCGCCGAAGCAGCTCTCCACCCGGTAGCCCTTGATCTCCCCTTGGTGTTGCTGGCGTTGCCTGGGGCAGGCGGAGAGATGCTCCCCAGGACTTGCTCGGCGAGGATCCTTCTGGTTTTTCATTCGGGACTGCGCGAAGGATGGTGTCTGCCGTATGCTTTCTTCTGCGTTCTTGGTCCATTTCATGGTGCACCTTGGGGACGGTTGGGGTGGCGCCTGCTTTACTCGAAAAGTTGTCCGGAGGCTGATGAGCGCCGGATACTCTGGATGTCCGCGTTCGTTCTTTGATCTGGGTCAAGGAGGGCGGAAACGTGTTCGTGCTGCTGGGCACCCTTCGGCACGGGGGCGCCAATGTTTTGCGTGGTCCGTCCCTGGCCGGCGCCGGATCAAGATACGAGCGCCACAACACAACGCGGATGTCCAAAAATCCCAAGACTCTCAAAGCGGCGCCGCAGTTTGACACTCCTGCCGGGTGCTTCTATGCCCACGAGCACATTGGAGGTGCCCATGCTCATGGATCGTCACGGCCGCACGGTGAGCTACTTGCGGCTGAGCGTCACGGACCGGTGCAATCTGCGCTGTCTCTATTGCCGGCCTGCGGAAGCTATTTCCTTCATCCCTCATGAGCGCGTCCTTTCCTACGAGGAGATGATCGAGATCGTGGCGGCTGCCCAGGAGCTCGGGGTGCACAAGGTGCGCCTGACCGGCGGAGAACCGTTTGCCCGCAAGGATTTCGTGCCCTTCGTGGCGCGACTGCACGCGCGCTTTCCCAAGCTCGATCTTCGCATCACCACCAACGCCACCTTGCTTGCTGGTCGCATGCCCGAGCTTCGGGACGCCGGGGTGCGCACCGTGAATATTTCTTTGGATACGCTGTCGCCGCGCACTTTTGCACAAATCACCGGGGTGGATGCCCACCGCGTGGTGCTGGCCGCCATCGAGGAGGCTCTGGCTTCCGGCATCCGGGTGAAGATCAATGCGGTTGCCCTGCGCGGTATCAATGACACGGAACTTCCGGCCTTTGTGGATTTTGCCCGCACCTACGGGGTGGATGTGCGCTTCATCGAGTTCATGCCCATCGGCTACCAATGCCGCTGGACCGAGGAAAATTTTTGGTCCGCCGAGGAGATCGTGGCGGCCTTCCATGCCATGGAGACCCTGCGTCCGGAAACCAACACCGAACCCCATAGCGGTCCGGCCCGCATGTATCGTATCATCGGCTCGCAAGGCCGTTTTGGGGTCATCTCTGCGGTGAGCCATCACTTTTGCGCCAGCTGCAACCGGCTGCGGGTGACCTGCGAAGGCCGTTTGCGCACCTGTTTGTTTTCTGACGAAGAATACGACGTGGCCGACGTGCTGCGTCGCCCGGACTACCAGCGCACGCAGCTCTTGGAGCTCTTTCAGCGAGCCAATGCCGCCAAACCTTTGGGATATGAGCTCTTGGCGGCCCGCAAGCGGAACAACGTATGCCAGCGGGTGATGACCACCATTGGCGGCTAGGAGCGGCCGGTCTTGGAGGAAGGGGATGGCCCTGGCCCTTTTGACGGTTTGTGGCGGGTGACCATGCGGTCCACCTCTTCCGGTGAGGGCGGGATGGCGAGCAGCGGGGCGCTGCCTTCGAGCATGGTGTCCAGGTTGTGGGTCTCGATGTGCAGATCCGCGCCGAAGGCGTCCTCCTGTAAGGCGAGATATGCGGTTTTGGCAAAGGCCCGGGTTTTGGCCCACCAGCTGCGGCCTTTGCGCTCCCAAAAGCGCTGCGAGCTGGCATAGGCATAGAGTCCGGCGCAGGCCAAGGCGGCAAGGTTGGTGCGGATGGCGCTTTTGAGCGCCTGGGAGACCATGTGGCGTGCTTCGCGCACGGCGGCGTGGGTTTCTGGCCGAATGGCGGGAAGTGTGGGTGGTTTCTGGGGCATAGGTCCTCGGTGCGTTGAAATACAGTGCGGCCTTTTAGGTCAGGGATGGGGGTTTGGCAACGGATGGAGCCGACGGTGGAGCGGGAGATTCGTTTCGGAGACGCCGACGTGGCCCGGGAGGTCTGCGGCCCGGGCGGGGCGTTTTTGGAGACCGTGGCCGGCATGACCGGACTTTCGGTGAGTAGCGTGGGGGCGACCGTGCGCCTTGCAGGCGAGGATACCATCATGGTGGACGTGGTGGCGGAATTCTTTGCCCAGGTGGCGGATTTGGTGCGCGCGGGCTACCGCCTGTTCGACCGGGATGTGGAGCAGGGGTTGCGCCTGATGCTGCGTGACCCCAAGGCCAGGCTGGCCCAGTATTACCGGGAGTCGGTGTTTGTGGTGTCCTCGCGCAAGTCGGTGATGCCCAAGACCGGTCGGCAGCGGGAATACATCCATGCATTGCGGGAAAGTGATCTCACGTTGGGCATTGGCCCTGCAGGCACGGGCAAGACCTACTTGGCCGTGGCGGTGGGGGTGTGGTTCTTCTTGCAAAAGCGGGTCAAGCGTTTGGTGCTCACCCGTCCGGCCGTGGAGGCCGGGGAAAAGCTCGGATTTTTGCCCGGCGATTTGGTGGAAAAGGTCAATCCGTACCTGCGCCCCCTCTACGACGCCCTGCACGACATGCTCGACCCGGTGCGCGTGCAGGAGATGATGGCCTCGGGCAGTATCGAGATCGCGCCGCTGGCCTTCATGCGCGGCCGCACTCTCAACGACGCCTACGTCATCCTGGATGAGGCCCAAAACACGACGCCGGAGCAGATGAAGATGTTTCTCACCCGCTTGGGCTATGGCTCCCGGGCGGTGGTCACCGGGGACGTGACCCAGATCGATCTGCCGGGCCACGTGGACTCCGGCCTGGTGCAGGCCATCACCGTGCTGCGGGACGTCCCGGGCGTGGCCATGGTGCACTTCGATCAGGCCGATGTCATCCGACATCCTTTGGTGGGCCGCATCGTGCAGGCCTATGAGCGTCATGCCCGCAGCGCGGCCTCCGATCCTTCCCGGAGCAACTCCCATGGACATCGTCGTTGATACTTTTCCCGATCCCCGCCTGCCTTTTTCCCCTTCGGAGCTGGCGGACCTTGTGCGGTGTTTGGCGCGCACCTTGCAAATTCCCCTACACGGCTTGGCGATCCGCATCACCCACGACCAGGAAATGGCCGAGCTCCATGCGCGTTTCGCCGGTGGTCTGGGGCCTACCAACGTGCTCAGTTTTCCCACCGAAGAGCCCGACCGTCTGGGGGATCTGGTGCTTTCTGCCGATACCGTGGCCCGGGAAGCGGAACTCTACCTGCAGCCCTTCCGGGCGTACGCGGCCCGGCTCGTGGCCCATGGGCTCCTCCATTTGGCGGGGCTGCCCCATGGACCGGAAATGGACGCGTTGACGGACCTGGCGGTAGCCCAGTGCGTAGCCGAAGTCCCGGGATTTGCCTGGGGGGAGCCGTAAGGAGGAGACGTGCGCTACTGTCTTGGGATGCTGCTTATGCTGCTTGCGGCCTGCGCCCCGCAGGGGGATGCCACGCTGCATCTGCACGGGGTGAGCTGGTACGCCGACAGCGGGGTGGTGTTGGCCCCTGTGGAAGAGTCGGTGGTCCCCGTCAATGTGGCAAGCGTGCCGGAGCGGGCAGTGGTCCTGCCTTTCGTCCTGGAAGGCGAGGCCCGGCACCGCCGCGCCATCAGCGTGGGACTCACCGGCACGCTGTGCGATGTGTGGCGGCGCTTGCGGGTCTTTCCCGCCCTGGAGTTCGATGCCGACACCCGCGTCTCCAGTCGGGAGGAGGCCCTGGCCTGGGCCCGGACAAAGGGGGCCACGGTGTTGGTCACGGGCCGCCTGCATCCGGTGCTCGTGGGCGGCGGGCTCGGGCGCACGGAGATCGGCGTCCAGGTGGAGGCGGTGTGGGTGGCCACAGGGCAGACCTATTGGAGCGCGAGTCAGGCCGGCGTGCTCGAAGGCGCTCCGGTGCGGGACTACGTGGTGGTGCGGCGCGCCGAGCGTTTGCCCCGGCATCCGGAAGTAGCGGTCATGGCCGCCATCGCCGAGAGCCTTGGGCAGACCTACCTCGCCCATGGCGAGGAGATGCCGTGACTTTACAAGGCCGGGCCTTGCTTTGTAGCGGAATTTTTTCCGTAACCTTTAATTCCAGGCAGACGCTATGAAGCATTTTCTTTCCTTTGCAGATTTGTCGACCCAGACCGCCATGGCCCTGGTGCGCCGCGGCGCGGCCATGAAGGCGGAGAATTTCCGCTCCGAGCAGCTTTCGGGCAAGACCATTGCCCTGATTTTTGAAAAGGCTTCCACCCGGACACGGGTGTCTTTTGAGGTGGCGGTGCGCCATTTGGGCGGGTCCACCATCTTTCTTACTCCGGCGGACTCGCAACTGGGCCGAAGTGAGCCCCTGCGCGACACCGCCCGGGTGCTTTCGCGTTATGTGGACGGGCTGGTGGTGCGTACCTTTGCCCAGGCCAATCTGGAAGAGCTCGCCCGCTTCGGCTCCATCCCGGTGATCAATGCCCTCAGCGATCTGCTTCATCCCTGCCAGGTACTCTGCGACGTGCTCACCATGTACGAGCGCACGCCTGACCTTGGGTCGCTCATCGTGGCCTGGGTGGGGGACGGCAACAACATGGCCCATTCCTGGATCGAGGCCGCCGCGCTCTTTGGCTTTACCTTGCGTCTGGCCACCCCGGCGGGATTCGAGCCCGACGCCCAGGTGGTGGCCGCGGCCCGCGCCGCCGGCGCCCGGCTGGAACTGGGACACGACCCCAAGGCCGCGGTGCGTGGGGCCCATTACGTGAACACCGATGTGTGGGCCTCCATGGGGCAGGAAGCCGAGGCCGGAGCACGGCTTGCCGCGTTTTCCGGATTTCAGGTGGATGCCGCGCTCATGGCCCTCGCCCATCCGGAGGCCAAGTTCCTCCATTGTCTGCCCGCGCACCGCGGCGAAGAGGTGAGCGAGGAGGTCTTCGAAGGTCCGCAGTCCATTGTGTTCGATCAGGCGGAAAACCGCCTCCACATTCAGAAGGCCATCTTGGAATGGATCTTTGCGTAGGAGAATACGACCCATGAGTGATATCAAAAAAATTGTGCTCGCCTATTCGGGCGGCTTGGATACGTCCGCCATCCTCAAATGGCTGGCCGTGACCTACGAGTGCGAAGTCATCACCATGACCGCGGACTTGGGGCAGGGAGAGGAGCTTTCCGGTATCGAGGAGAAAGCCCACGCCACCGGGGCCACCAAGGCCTATGTGGTGGATTTGCGGGAGGAGTTCGCCCGGGACTACGTCTTTCCCATGATGCGCGCCGCTGCGGTGTACGAGGGCGGCTATCTGCTGGGCACCTCCATCGCCCGGCCGCTCATCGCCAAGAAACTGGTGGAGATCGCCTTGGCGGAGGGCGCCCAGGCCGTGGCCCACGGCGCCACGGGCAAAGGCAACGACCAGGTGCGTTTCGAGCTTTCGGTCATGGCCCTGGCCCCGCAGATCCGCACCATCGCCCCGTGGCGGGAGTGGTCGCTGCGCTCGCGCACGGACATCCTCGCCTTTTGCCGCGAGCACGGCATCCCCGTGCCCGTGACCGAGGCCAAGCCCTATTCCTGCGACCGCAACCTGCTCCATTTGAGTTTCGAAGGCGGGGAGCTGGAAGATCCGGCCGCAGAGCCCGGCCCAGGGACGTATCTCTTGTGTGTGCCGCCCGAAAAGGCCCCGGACACCCCGGAGGAAGTCACCGTCGTCTTCGAGGCCGGAGATCCCGTGGCGGTGAACGGCGAGCGCCTGTCCCCGGCGGGCATCTTCGAGCGCCTCAACGCCTTGGGCGGCAAGCACGGCATCGGTCGCCTGGACATGGTGGAGAACCGCTTCGTGGGCATCAAGTCCCGCGGGGTGTACGAGACCCCCGGAGGCACCATTCTCTACCGCGCCCGGCGTGATCTGGAAGGCATCACCATGGACCGGGAGCTGCTCCATCTGCGCGACAGCCTCGTTCCCCGCTATGCCGAGATGGTGTACAACGGCTTTTGGTTCTCCCCGGAGCGCGAGGCCCTGCAAGCCTTCATGGACAAGGCCAGCGAGCGGGTCACCGGTGAAGTGCGTCTGCGCCTCTACAAGGGCGGGGTATATCCGGTGGGCCGGACTTCCCCGTGCTCGCTCTACAACCCCGACCTTGCCACCTTCGAGCGCGATGAGGTCTACAACCAAGCGGACGCTGCGGGCTTTATCCGCCTGCATGGCTTGCGCCTCATGGCCCAGGCGGGGCTTGGAGGCCGGTCGTGAGCCAGGCCAAACCTTGGGGAGGGCGCTTTGCCGAGGCCACGGCCCCGGAAGTGGAGCGCTACACCTGCTCCTTGGATGTGGATCGGCATCTGGCCATGGAGGATATCGCCGGCTCCAAGGCGCACGCCCGTATGCTCGCCCGTCAGGGCATCCTCACCGAGGCCGAGGCCCAGGCCATTGTGGACGGCTTGGAACGTGTGGCGGAAGAGATTCGCTCCGGCGTCTTTCCGTGGCGGGAGTCCCTGGAAGACGTGCATATGAATATCGAAACCCGGCTCGTGGAGCTCATTGGTGAGCCGGGCCGAAAGCTCCATACCGGCCGCTCCCGCAACGATCAGACCCTGCTTGATACCCGCCTGGCCACGGCGAAATTCGTGCGCCAGTGGCGGCAGGCGTTGGTGGAGCTCATCGGCGTGCTGCTGGCGCGGGCCAAGGAGCACTGCGAGACGCTGCTTCCGGGCTGCACCCATTTCCAGCCCGCCCAACCGGTGAGCCTTGCCCATCACCTCCTTGCCTATGCCCAGATGTTCCGGCGGGATGTGGAACGCATCGATGGCTTGCTCCCCCGGGTGGAGGTCTCGCCTTTGGGGGCGGCGGCGCTGGCGGGGACCACCTATCCCCTGGACCCGGCGGCCGTTGCCGCGGAAGTGGGATTTGGGGCCGTCTTCGCCAATAGCATGGACGCCGTGGCGGATCGGGACTTTCTGGTGGAGGCGGTGTGCTGCGCCAGCATCATCATGATGCATGCCAGTCGGCTGTGCGAGGAAATCGTCATCTGGGCCAATCCCCAATTGGGCTTTGTGCGCCTCCCGGATGCCTACAGCACCGGTTCTTCCATCATGCCGCAGAAAAAAAATCCCGATGTGGCGGAGCTCATGCGGGGCAAGACCGGACGGGTGTATGGCGATTTGGTCGCCCTCTTGACCATGATGAAGGGACTGCCGCTTACGTACAACCGCGATTTGCAGGAAGACAAGGCGCCGCTCTTGGATGCCCACGCCACGGTGCATGCCTCGGTGCGGCTGCTTGCCGGCATGATGGCGTCCATGGAGTTCGTGCCGGAAGCCATGACCCGCGCGCTGCAGCGAGGATATATCAATGCCACGGAGCTGGCGGACTACTTGGTGACCCGCGGCGTGCCGTTTCGCGACGCCCATCACCAGACCGGCGCCGTGGTGGCCTACGCGGAAGGCAAGGGGGTGGGGCTGGAGGACTTGTCTCTGGAGGAGATCCAGCGCTACGCCCCCAAGGCCGGGCCGGAGGTGTTCGACGCCCTGCGTTTCGAGGCCGCTGTTGCCCGGCGCAACACCCCCGGCGGGACCGGGCCGGCGGCCGTGGCCCGGCAGATGGCGGATCTGGAGGCGTGGCTGGATGCGCAGCCTGAGCGCGCTCGTGTGTCGTAATGCTCCAATGGGTTATTGACGCTGCCGGTAACTCAGGCTAGCGCAACCCAGGCCTGAAAAAAATACGTTGGAAGAGGGAGGTACTATGCGGTGGGTTTTGCTGGGGCTCGTGCTCGTGGGACTGACGCTTCCGGCGCTCGCGCAGGAAAACCGCTATGTGGGGAGCCAAGCTTGCGCGGATTGTCATGAAGCCCAATATGCCAGTTATAAGGCCAACAGTAAAAAGGCCCATTCCAGTCGGACAGTGCAGCAGATGGCCTCGGACCTCACGGAAGAGGAACTGAAGAGCTGCTTTGCGTGTCACGCCACAGGGTATGGCAGTCCCGGCGGGTTCGTGAGCTTTGAAAAGACCCCGGACTTGGCCGACGCGGGCTGTGAAGTGTGTCATGGCCCGGGCGGGGCGCATGTGGACTCCGGAGGGGATACCTCGCTCATCAAAGGCCGGGGCGCCATTCGTGTGGAGGACTGCATGACGTGCCACACCCCCGAGCGGGTGCGGGCCTTTGGTTTCAAACCCACCCTCTATAGCGGCGGACACTAGGAGGCGGCCATGGATATCTTCAAGCGTTCTTTGGGCGCCAAGCTCATGGCCATTACTGCTGTGGTATTGGTGGTCGTCTTTGGTGTGCTGCTCATGGTGGCCTCGTGGAACCAGCGTCGGGCGAGCCTTGCGGAGATCGCGCACGGCGCGGAGCGCATGAGCGAGCTCCTCTCCATGGCCATCGCCAAACCCATGAGCATTGGCGACCACGAGGCCACGACGGAAAAATTCGCCGAGATTGCCGCCAAATACCGCGATGTGGAGGTGTACCTCACCAATTTCAAAGGCGAGATCACCTATGCCACCAAGGTGGATACCCTGCGTCAGCCCCTGGCCAAGCCGCTGCCGTATCCGCAAGTGCAGGCCATGGTCCAGGAGCGGCTGCGCACGACGACGGGCATGCACGGAGAACTGGTGGATCTGGACGGTATCCCGTATTTCCTCGAGGTCCGCTCCGTGCCCAATGCCCCGGAGTGCCACCATTGCCACGGCAGCTCGCAGCCCATTCTTGGGGCCATGGTGGTGCGCCAGGATGTTTCGTCGCAGATGGGGGGCTTGCGTACCGCGCAGGCCATGATGGCCGGGCTCTTTGCCGCTGGCTTGGTGGTTCTGCTCGTGGTGCTTTCCGTATTCTTGCGCATTTCTGTGGTGCGTCCGCTTACTCGGGTGGCGGAGGCTACGGCCCGGGTGAGTGATGGGGATTTGACAGTGGAGGTGCCGGTCACCAGCCAGGACGAAGTGGGGCAGCTTGCCCGAAGCGTCAACACCATGGCCGCCCGGCTCCGGGACCTTTTGGGGCAGGTGCGTTCCGGCGTGGAGACCTTGTCGGGCACTTCCACGCAGCTCGATGGTGTGGCCCAAGCGGTGGCCGATGTGGCGGCGGACAACGAGGCGCGCTCGGCCCGCGTGGCCCAGGCCGCCGACGGTATTGCCGGGGATATGCGTTCCGTGGCTGCGGCCACGGAAGAGGCCACGGTGAATATCTCCACTGTGGCGGCGGCCTCGGAGGAGATGAGCGCCACCATCGAGGAAATCGCCCGCAATGCCAGCCGCGCCAAAGACATTACTGCCGGCGCCGTGGAAACGGCCACGGCGGCAGGCGCGGACGTGGACCGCTTGGGCGAGGTGGCGGCTCAGATCCATTCCGTCACCGAGGCCATTACCGCCATTTCCTCGCAGACCAACCTTCTCGCCCTCAACGCCACCATCGAGGCGGCTCGGGCCGGTGAGGCAGGTCGTGGTTTCGCGGTGGTGGCCAATGAGATCAAAGAACTGGCCAACCAGACCGCCCGCGCCACGGAGGAGATCCGGGAGAAGATCGCCGGTATCCAGTCGGCCACGGACACCACGGTGGGCCGTATCGAGCAGATCCGCGGGGTCATCGGTGACATCGACGCCATCGTGGCCACCATCGCCGCTGCAGTGGAAGAGCAGAGCGTGACCACCCGCGACATCGTGGACAACATCAGCCAGGCCTCGGTGGGCTTGCAGGAAGTGAGCGCCAATGTGGCCCGCACCACCGATGGTGTGGCCCAAGTGGCCGGCGAGATGGGCAGTGTTCGCCAGTCGGCGGCCCTCATGACCGAGCAGGGACATCAGACCAAGGCCAGCGCGCAGAGCTTGCTTGCGCTCGCCAAAGAGCTGGAGGCCTTGGTGCGCACCTTCAAGACGAGTTGACGATGCCTCTGGTCTTCGCTCTGGTGCTGCTCTTTGCCGTGACCCCCGGAGTCTATGCGGGAATCATGGCGGTGGACGGGAGCGCTGGGACGTGGACCGGGACCTGTGTGTTGACGTGGCGCGCGGAGGATCTGGAGCGGGTGACCCGCCTGGACCTCCGCCTGCCGCTTCTTGTCTCCCGGCAGGGTTGGGGATGGCAGCTCACTGCGGGCGCGCCGTCCATTTCCGCAACCCCCAATCCTGCATGGCAAAAGCATGAATCCGGAAGCGTGACCATGCAATGGCACCACCAGCGGCCGCAGGTGCAGGTGGAAGTGCGCATCCCGGTGCGCCTGACCAGGCAGGTCATGCCGCTGAATGCCACTGCCGCATATCCGCTCGAGAGCATCGCTGCCGATGCCCGGCCGTTTTTGGCGGCAACCCCGTGGGTGGACCCTGCCGCCGTGCGCGCCCAGGTGCAGTCCGTGGTGGCCGGTGCGGCAAGCGCGGTGCAGGCCGTGGTGGACGTGGCGGCCCTGGTGCGCGGGCAATGGGGGTTTCGTCCTGCCCAGGTGGTGGAGGACAGTACCTCCGTACTGCGCCAGGGAAGCGGTGACATATCGGGCCTGGTGCACGCGTGGCTGGCGGCGCTGCGTGCGGCCGGCTTGCCTGCCCGGGCGGTGGTGGGCGTGGACGCTGGCCAGGACATGGAGGTGGAGGGGGGCGGCGCTGCGTTGCGAATCCCTGGGTTTTCGGGCCTTTCCGCCTGGGTGGAAGTGTGGCTCCCGGACATGGGGTGGGTCTCTGTGGACGTGCGCGGGCTGGTAGGCTGGCTGCCTCCAGGGCGGGTGCCTTTGGTGGTGGACGTGGACGTCCCTTCGGCCTTGGCTCAGGCCGCGGTGCGGTGGCGGCACGTGGCCGGGGTGCGCGTGACCCCGCGGTTTGCCTGGCAGGCGGAGCTCGTGGCGCCGCCGGGGGAGGACCGACTTGGGCTGCGTTCGGAGTTGCCGGGGCCGCACCTCGTGTTCCCTGCCCCCGGCCCGCGGCGTAAGCCGTTGCGTCCCCGTAAGGACTATGTCCACCCGGCGCGGGTGTGGTGTCCGGAACCCTTTCCCATGGGCATGCCTGCCCGCTACGGCCCGGCCCGCGCGCTCAATCCGGAGTCTATGGAAACAGTTCCCCAGATCTTTTGGCGCCCCCGGCGGATCCTGACCGATCGTCTGCATTCCCTGGCGCAGCAAATGCGTGTGGACGCCAACGCATCCTTGGATTTCGTGGAACTTGCCGTGTGGCGGCAAGCCGGGGGCGGTCAGATGTGGGTGGAGATTTTTACCGATACCGCAAACGGCACCTCTGCTGCAGGCAGTCCGGGGGAGCGGGTTTTGGCTTCCCGCCCGGTGGCGGCCCGGGATATTCCCACGCAGCCCGCTTGGGTTCGCTTTGCATGGCCGCACAACGCCACGCTGCCCGCAGGCCGGTATTGGATCGTTCCGCAATTTTCCGGGGCCTTGCAGGCTTTTTGGCTCGTGGATCCGGTCCCATTGGGACAGGAACTCGGGCTTTCCAGCATGCTGTCTCCCGGGTCGGTGACGCCGTTTGCCGCCCGGGGATGGATGCGCCTTTGTCCGTAACGACAACCAAATGGAGGAGCGATGCGATACTTTTGGTGGAGTGTTCTGTGCACCATGATGCTGGTCTCGTCGGCCTCGGCGCAGACCTATCGCATTTCGGTCAATCAGTTTGTGGAGCATCCCTCGCTGGATGCCGTGCTGCGCGGGGTGCAGGATGGGCTGCAGGAGCAGGGCGTGGTGGCGAAGTTCTCAGTACACAACGCTCAAGGCAATATGGCCACCGCGGTGCAGATCGCCAGCCAGATCGCCGGCGAAGAACCAGATCTGGTCTTGGCCATCGCCACGCCGTCGGCCCAGGCCTGCGCCCAGGCGATGAAGAAGTCCCCGGTGCTCGCCCGGGTGCCGCTGGTGTTCACCGCCATCACCGATCCGGTGGCTGCGGGGTTGGTGGAGGACTTGGCGCGGCCTGGAAAGAATATCACCGGAGTCTCCGACAAGCTGCCGGTGGATAAACATTTGGCCTTGGTGCGGGAATGCCTGCCGAAGCTCACCCGCTTGGGGGTTATCTACAGCACCGGGGAAGCCAATTCCCGCGCCACGGTGGACGCCGTGCGCGCCGAGGCCGAGCGTTTGGGATGGACCGTAGTGGAGGCAGGGGTGACCAAGTCCGCGGATGTCTATCAGGCGGCCAAGTCCTTGGTGGGGCAGGTGGACGCCATCTATATCCCCACGGACAATACGGTGGTTTCGACTCTGGAGTCGGTCATCAAGGTGGGGACTGAGGCCAAGATTCCGGTGTTTTCTGCAGATGTGGATTCTGTTGCGCGGGGTACGGTGGCTGCAGTGGCCTTTGACTATTATCTGCACGGCAAGCAGACCGCCCGCATGCTGCGCCGCATCCTTGTCGATGGCGTGGCGCCAGGAGAAATCCCGGTGGAGCGGCAGGACGCGCTCATTTTGCATGTGAATCTCAAGGCCGCAAAGGCCATGGGGCTCGATATTCCGGAGGCGGTGCGCCTGCGCGCCGAGAAGCTCTATCAATAGTTGCCCACTTTGCAGGAATACAAAAAAGGCGGGACTGGCTCCCGCCTTTTTGTATTCCTCGTCCAGGGCGTTAGGCCTGCCGGGTGATGGCCCGGGCGATGGTGAAGCAGCAGTCGCCGATTTTTTCCATTCGGGTGATCATGTTCATGAAGATCGTTCCGCCTTCCACAGAGCATTGGGCGTTTTTGAGGCGCTCGATGTAGGCGCAGCGGATATTTTCCCGCAGGGCGTCGATGGATGCCTCCAGGACTTCCGCTTCTTCCAGGAAATTGGCCGACGGGGTGCGCAGCCCCTGGCGGATGAGTTCCAGGAACTGAGCCACCTTTTCACGCATGGTCTGGAGGTCTTCCCACGATTGGGGGGACATGGGGATGTCTTTGTCCATGATGTCTTCGCCCAGCATGGCGATGATCTCCACCGCATCCCCGATGCGCTCCAGATTGTTGATGATGCGGATCTGCTCTGAAATCTCCTGGGATGCCTCCTCGTTGATCTCGCTTTGCATGATCTGGGTGAGTACGAGCATGAGGGTCTTGTGCATTTCGTCGATATGCCGTTCAAAGCGCTGCCACTTGCGGATGTTCTTGTGGTCGTGCTGCATGATACTTTCGATGGCATTGCAGTATGCTGCGCGGACCACTTCCGCCATATGTAGAATTTCTCCACGTACCTGTGCCATGGCGGCAACAGGATTGTCCAAGGTGCGTTGGTCGAATTGGGGCATGCGGAAGAGCGGATCTCCGGCCTCTTTGTCTTTGGGCGAGAGGGCAAGGGTCGCCTTGATGAGAAGTGGGAAAAAAACCAAAAATACTATGGCGTTGAGAACATTGAACAAGGTGTGGGCATTGGCCACGAAACGTCCTGCATGCGGATAGGCTCCGTCCACCATGGTATTGGCAGGGGCATGCATGAGGGTGATCGTCAGCCAGTCCACTCCCTGCAAAAACCAGGGAAAGATGGCGGTCACCAGAATGACGCCCAGGACGTTGAACAGCGTGTGGGCGTTGGCGGCGCGGTAGCTGTTCACGTTGCCGGAGCCGATGGTGGCAAGCTGGGCAGTGATCGTGGTGCCGATGTTTTCGCCAAGCACCAACGCGATGGCTGCGGGTAAACTGATGAGCCCTTGGGTGGCGAGGGTCATGGTGAGGCCTACGGTGGCGGACGAGGACTGAACAATTATGGTCACTACGGCTCCGGTGAGAATACAGAGCACGAGGCCGCCGGCGTGGGCAGGATCGAACTTGGTGAAGAAGTCCACCACTGCAGGGTCGGTGCGTAGCGGTTTGAGTCCACTGCTCATCAGCGAGAGGCCGAAGAAGAGGAGACCAAATCCCGCGATAATTTCGCCGGCATATCGATACTTTTTGCGGGTGGCGAAAAATTTCATGGGCACGCCGATGGCGATGGCCGGCAGCGCCAGGGCCGTGAGTTTGAAGGCAATGAGCTGGGCGGTCATGGTGGTGCCGATATTGGCGCCGATGATGACGCCTACGGCCTGCTCCAAGGTCATGAGTCCTGCGGTGACGAAGCCGATGACCATCACCGTGGTGGCCGAGGACGATTGGACGATCGTCGTGACCACTGTGCCCGTAAGGCACCCGAGAACGCGGTTGGAAGAGACCGCACGCAGGATATTGCGGATGCGGTTGCCGGCGGACATCTGCAGTCCTTCGGTCATGAACTTCATTCCCAGGACGAAAATCGCGAGTCCACCCAGGGTGTTGACGATGACGGAAAGATACATGCTTCCCCCTGATTGTTGCGGAAACGTTACAAACCGCGCGGGGCCGTAACGGAAAAAGGGGATTGAGGGAAGATGTTTTTCGGCGTTCTGGAAATACCGCTGGCGTCTCGAGGTGGGCCTTCTCCTAGTGGCAGATCCAAAGGGTTGCCCAGTCGAGCTTGCGGAAAAGGCGCATACTGACCGAGCCGAGGAGGTGGAGACTATGGGTTTCGCCCTTGCCGGTGCGTCCGATGCCCACTACCCCGTAGGGGACCTCTTGGGTATGGCGCAGGATGGCCTCGGCCGGATCGTCGCCGTCGAGAACGATGTCGTGGATGCGTTCCGTCGCAATACCGTTTTGGGTCAGCATGTCCCGCGCTTGGGTGAAGACGTGGCGCACATGGTCCGGGCTTGCCCCGCGGTCGATATAGGCCACGGAAATATGGTGCTGGGGTTCGTCGCGCAGCATGTAGGCCATGTGGTCTGCGCAGCGCAGGCTCGCCGGGGAGCCGTCGGTGCAGAGCAGCGCGTGGGGCTGGGGCTTTTCCGTGCTGCGGCTCACCCAGAGGGGGATGTCCATCGGGGTGACGAAGACCTGTTTGCTCACGCTCTCGGAGAGGAGTTCTTCCAGCCGGGAGATGCCGCGCCGACCCAGGCCGATGGCGTCATAGATGCCGGCCATGCCTTCTTGGATGATATCCGTGGCGGTGCCGAACTGTTTATAGCTGATCTTTTTGTGGATATTTGCTGCAGGGAAACCTTTGCCCACGAGAAAGTCCGCGGCGCGCGCAAGCGCCGCTTCGGCTTGCTGGCGGATGGAAGCCTCCCGGCGGGAGAGGGCATGGTAATCCTCCACGATATCGGCCTGGCTGAGCCCGGCCCGGGGGTTGGGGGCCACGTAGAGGAGCGTGATGTGGAACGCCTGGGTGTGCTGGAAATAGCCGCAGGTAAAGCGCAGACTGCATAGGCCGCTTGTATCGTCGCTTACGGTGAGGAGCACGTGTTTGTCCATGGCAGACTCCTTCGCAGGGGCAGATTTCCCCATTGGCATTGCCAGGCAAGGGGCGTAGGCGTCAACGCCTGGATTTCTTGAGGAGGAATGCATGCAGCGCCTGGCGAAAAACGCCTCGGTGGTGGCTGGAGCCACTTTGGTGAGTCGAGGACTCGGATTTCTGCGTGATGTCATCATGGCCTATGCCCTGGGAGTTTCGGGCATGGCCGACGCCTTTTTCGTGGCCTTCCGGCTCCCCAACCTGCTGCGGAGCCTTTTTGCCGAGGGCTCCTTGGCCATGGCCTTCGTGCCCACTTTCGTCAAAGTGCGCAGCGAGTCTGGAGTGCAGGCGGCCTTTACGGTGGCCCGCTCCGTGCAGCTGTGGCTTTTGGGGATCCTTGGTCTCATCACGCTAGGGTTCCTGCTTGCCCCGCAGACCGCCGCCATGCTCGTGGCCTCGGGATTCGCCGTCACCCGGCCAGAGCTTTTTGAGCGCACGGCCGAGCTCGTGGCCGTGTGTTTTCCGTATATCCTCTGCATCTCCAGCGTGGCCCTCTGCATGGGGATCCTCAATGCTTGCGGGCATTTTCTCGTGCCAGCCCTGGCGCCGTGCCTGCTCAACATCTGTTTGATCGCGGCGAGCCTTTTGGCCTTGGCCGTGCATGGCGATGTGGCCTGGTTTTTGGCCTGGGGAGTGCTCGTTGCCGGAGTATGCCAGTGGCTGGCGCAGCAGCCGGTCTTGTGGCGGGTGGGGTTTTCCTGGAAGGGCCCGGTGGATCCGCTGGGGCCCGGAGTGCGGCGTATCGGACGTTTGATGCTGCCCACCGTGCTCGGCTCGGCCGTGTACCAGCTCAACATCCTCATCGGTACTGCCATGGCCTCGTTTTTGCCGGAGGGTTCGGTTTCCAGCCTGTACTATGCGGACCGTCTGTTCCAATTTCCTTTGGGCGTCGTGGGCGTGGCCGTAGGGGTGGTGGCCTTGCCGTCTCTTTCCGGCCTTGCCCGGGTGGAAGACCGACCGCGTTTTGTCGGGGTGCTCAGACAGGCACTGGGACTCACGCTGTTTGTCAATCTGCCTGCCGCCGCAGGCTTGGCGGGCCTGGCCCTCCCTTTGGTGGATACCCTCTTTGGCCATGGCCGTTTCACGGCAGCGGGCATCCATACCACGAGCCTCGCCCTCGTGGCCTACGCTGTGGGGTTGCCGGCCTTTTCGTGCGTACGATCCTTGGTGGCCGCCTACTACGCCCTGGAAGACACCCGCACCCCGGTGCGCGTGGCGGTCATCTGTCTTGGGGTGTACGTGGCCACCGGGTTTGCGGCCATGCAGGTGTGGGGGGCCGTGGGCCTGGCGCTGGCCTCGTCGGTGTCCGCCTGGGCCAACGTGTTCCAATTGGGCTTGGGCTTGCGCCGACACCTGGGCTCTTGGGTGGAAGGCGTGCGGCTGTGGGGTGGATATGCCGCGTTGAGCCTGGGGATCGCCCTGGGGTGTCGGGCTTTGTGGTCGTGGGGGGCGTGGTCGCTGGCGACCATCCCGGTATGGGCGGGGGCTTACGGGCTCTTTGCCTTGCGTTTGGGCGCCCCGGAGGCCACGCTCGTGGCCAGCGCCCTGGTGCGGCGTTTCCCCCGGCTGGCCTTGCTTCTTGAAGGTCGCGGCGCTTCCCGCTAACGAAGAGGCGCATCTTCACTGTCAACCCGCGAGGAAAGCATGATCCATATCAACGAAAACTACCGCAAGCTGACGGCATCCTATCTGTTTGCCGATATCGCCCGCCGAGTGGCGGCGTACACGGAGGCCAACCCCAATATTCGTGTTCTGCGCCTGGGAATCGGTGACGTGACGCACCCCCTGCCGCCGGCGATCATCACCGCCTTCCACGAAGGGGTGGAGGAGATGGCCCGGGCCGAAACCTTTCGGGGCTATGGCCCGGAGCAGGGGTACGCCTTTTTGCGCGAGGCCATTGCCCGGGAAGACTTTCAATCCCGCGGCGCTCAGATAGAGGCCGATGAGATCTTCGTGAGCGACGGGGCCAAGTGCGATACCGGCAACATTCAGGAGCTCTTTGCCCAAGATGCCCGCGTGGCGGTGCCGGACCCGGTGTATCCGGTATACGTGGATACCAATGTCATGGCGGGGCGTACCGGTGCCTTTGTCCAAGGCCGCTACGAGGGCCTCGTCTATTTGGAGGGCACCAAAGCCAATGGTTTTGTGCCGGATTTACCCAGCGCCCCCGTGGACTTGGTATATCTGTGCTATCCCAACAACCCCACTGGTGCCACCATCACCCGCGAGGCCCTTTCCCGCTGGGTGGAATGGGCCCAGGAGCACAAGGCAGTCATTCTCTACGATGCAGCCTATGAAGCGTTTATTCGCGATCCAGAGATTCCCCACTCCATCTTTGAGATCCCCGGCGCCCGCAAGGTGGCCATCGAGTTCCGCTCCCTCTCCAAGACTGCCGGGTTTACGGGCACGCGTCTGGGCTACACGGTGATCCCCAAAGAGTGCGTGGGCTATAGCGCCGACGGTACCCCTCAGAGCCTGCATGCCCTATGGCACCGCCGCCATACCACCAAGTTCAACGGGGTGTCCTATCCGGTGCAAAAGGCCGCTGCAGCGGTGTTCACTCCCGAGGGGCGCGTCCAATGCCAGGCCCTCATCGACGGCTATTTGGCCAATGCCGCCCGCATCCGCGCCTGCTTTGAAGAGCTCGGGTATTTTTGCGTGGGCGGGGACAACTCCCCGTACGTGTGGGTGGAATGCGGCATGGATTCCTGGGCGTTCTTCGACATGCTGCTGACTCAGGCGGGCGTGGTATGCACGCCGGGCGTGGGCTTTGGCGCGTGTGGCGAGGGCTATGCCCGGTTCTCCGCCTTTGGCAGTTCTGAGACCGTGGACGAGGCCCTGGAGCGGCTACGGCGGATCGTTCCTGCCCGCTCGTGATATGACCTTCCCCCGTGGCCTGCTGCAGCCTGCGGCGGGGTACCGGTTTTCCCTCGACGCCCTGCTCTTGGCCGCCTTTGCGCGGCCCAAGGGCCGGGTCGGCTTGGATTTGGGCGCTGGCTGCGGCGTGGTGGGCCTGGGGATACTCCAGCGCGTCCCGCACGTGCGCATGCTGGCCGTGGAGCAGGATGCGGAACTGTGCGCCTGCGCCGCGGCCAATGCCGTCCGCTTGGGTGCGGCGCCGCGGCTGCATGTCCTCCGGGCGGATGTGCGCCGACTTCCCGTGCCGGCGGAAAGTGTGGATTTCGTGGTGTGTAACCCGCCGTACCGCCGTCCAGACACGGGCAGGATGAATCCGCACCCCATGCGGCGGGCGGCGCGGTTTGAAGCCGGGGGCACGCTGGCGGATTTTCTGCGCGCTGCGGCGTGGAGCGTGCGCAACCGGGGTGGGTGCTGGTTCGTGTTCCTGGCCGAGCGCCTTGATGAGCTCCTTGCTGGCTGCCTGCGCGAGCGCCTGCGGCCCAAGGAGCTTGTGCCCGTCGTCTCACGCCCGGGAACCCCTGCGCGCTTGGTGCTGCTCTTTGCCGTCAAAAACGGCGGCGCTGGCCTTACGGTGCACGCGCCGCTCGCGCTGCACTCCGCGCCTTGCTGCGGGCCGACGCCGCAGCGGTTTTCGGCGTCGGCCCGGCAGTTTTGTCCATGGTTGGAAGATGGGCCAAAATGCAGAGCTACTTGCTCAGCCGGCCAAGAATGAAGGCGATGATGGCTGTCGCGATGAGCATCCCCACCACATAATCTGTATCGAGAGCGTTTTGGAATGTGGCGACGATATGCTCGAAGGTGTCCTTGATGGGGTAGCTTTCTTGCATAGCGTTTTCGTTAGACGAGGGGTTTGATGTTGTCGCGTACCCAGAAGCTCAGAGAATGCTGCTTTTCCAGCTCCGCTTTGAGCTCGTTGAGTACCGCCTTTTCCATGTCATGGATGCGGATGTAGACGTTGCGGTATCCGGCCTCCACATTGTCATAGGACGTCAGAATGGAGATGACGCGGGCTTTGTGGGCCCGGAGTATGTCCAGCACTTCCTTGAGCGTTCCCCGCTCGTCACGAAGTACCACGCCGAACTGAATGCCGCCGTGGTGTACGCCGGTGATGCTGAGGAGCACCTTGTACACCTCGGTCTCCGAGACGATGCCCACCAGGGCGCCGGCGTCGTCGAGCACCGGCAGGCCGGAGATTTTCTTTTCCTGCATGATGGCGGCGCATTTGAGGATGGTCTCGTTTTCGTTCACAGTGATGGGATTTTTGGTCATGATATCCCGGATCTTCACTTCCGAGAGCAGATAATAGAGCTCGTGCACGTCGAGGGTGGTGGCCTTGGAGGGGGAGGCCTCCTTGATGTCCCGGTCGCTGACGATGCCCACGAGTTTTTCGCCGTCCACCACGGGCAGGCGGCGGATGTTATGCTCCTTCATGATTTTGGAGGCACGCATCATGGAGGTTTCCGGGTCTACGGTGATGGGGTTCTTGGTCATCCAGTTCTTGACGATCATGCGACTCTCCTGGGTTGAAATGGGTTGCTGTTGAGATTTGTGCGGAGTGGTAGCGCTGTTGGCGGCCTTCGTCAAAGCTCCAGTACATGACACAGGGACGGCGGCGCCCCGTAGAGGTCTTTTCGGCGGCAGGGCGTGGGGTCGAGGTGAGCCGTCGCGGGGGAGACCTGCGCTACCAGGATGTCCGGAGCCTCTCCGAGTGCTTCGAGCTCGGCGTTTGCCGACACGGCGGCCGAGAAGCCGGCCAGGGGAAAGGGGGCGCCTCCGGTATGGTTGGCCCCGAAGATGGCCATGCCGTTTTCCGCGGCCCGGGCAAGGAGCAGGGCCTGCCAGACGTGGCGGCGCTTGCGCGGCCAGGCTGCGGCCACGAGGGCGCCGTGGCAGCCTGCGTCGCGGTAGATGCGAAAAAGTTCCGGGAAGCGGAGGTCGAAGCAGATGGCCAGTCCCAGGCGGATGCCCTCCGCCTGGATGGCCACAGGAGTCGAGCCTGGAGTGAACACCGCGGGCTCGTCCACCTTGGGGGTGCGGAAGAGATGCATCTTGGCAAAGGAGCCCCGCAGTGCGCCGCCCTTGTCCCATACGGCAAGGGCATTGGTGAGGCCGTGGGCGGTGGGCAGGGCCACGCCGCAGACGACGATGAGGCGGTGGGTGTACGCCAGGCGGCCAAGGGTCTCTGTGGTGCGCGGCCAGAGGTCGTGGGCGTGGCTGGCGGCCGCGGTAAGGTCGTAGCCGAAGTCGGCAAGTTCGGGGAACAGGACGAGCGCTGCCCCCATCTTTGCAGCTTGGGCTCCGGCGCGCGCCATGGCCGTCAGGTTGTCGGTGTGTCCGCCACAGGCCGGTTGGGTTTGGACGATGGCGATACGCATGGTGGTTATGCGGGCCGCAGGATGGTCCCGAGGGTGATTTCCGGGTGTGCGCAGCGCAGCAGGACCGAGGTGCCCCCGTGCACGGTGGTCAGGCGGGCGCCGGCTTCGCTTTCCAGGCCGTAGTCGGTGATGCGCGGGCGCCGGAGCCTTGGCAGGACGAGCTCCAGCGGGGTGCCGGCTTCAAGGCGGAGGAGCACCGCCACACGAAAACAGCCTGGACCAAGGACTTCTTCCACCCGCAAGGCGGCTGCGGCCAGCGGCGCTTGGGGAAGCGGGAGGCGGCTGCGGCGCGGGGCGAAAAAACCCGTGGCCATGGGGCGGCCGGCGATGCGCGCCAACTCCGGCCAGTAGCGTTTGGGATGGAAGGAACCGGCGGCGAGATCGCGCAGGGCGGTGGCATAGATGTCGGTCACCGTGGTCACGTACCCCAGACTCTTGGTGCGGCCTTCGATCTTGAGGGCGTGGATGCCGTGGCGGGCAAACCAGGGCAAGGCGTGGAGGAGGCAGAGGTCCTCGCTGGCGAGAATCTGGGAGAATCCGTCGTGTTCGTGCAGCTCCCACAGCCGTTCTCCGGGGCGGAAGCGTTCTTCGAGGACTACGGCGGCGGGGCCGTGCGCCAGGTAGTCGTAGCGGCAGGGGTGGGCGCAGGCGCCCAGGTTGCCGGAACGCTCGAGCAGGTAGGCGGACAGCAGGCATTGGCCGGAGATGGCCATGCACATAGCCCCGTGCACGAAGACTTCGAGCTCCATGTCCGGGCAGGCGCGGCGTACGGCTCGCAGGCGCGCTGCCGAGAGCTCCCGGGCCAGGTTGACGCGCCGGGCTCCGTGATCCCGCCAGAAATGCACGCTCCAGGAATTGCTGGTATTGGCCTGGGTGGAGACATGCACCGGGATGTGGGGAAGCAGGCGCCGCGCTTGGGTGAGAACCCCGGGGTCAGCGACGATGAGGGCGTCGATGCCGGTATCGGCCAGGTCTTCGAGACGCTGGGTTATGGCAGTGAGGTGGTGTTCCTGGGCCAGGATGTTGAGGGCGTAGTACACCCGCGCCCCATGGCGGTGGGCCTGGGTCACCACAGCACGCAGCTCCGGGAGGGAAAAACCGTGGGCGCTTTGACGTAAGCTCAAGTCCGGGCCTCCCAGGTAGAGGGCGTGGGCGCCGAAGCGTAGCGCGGCTTCGGCCTTGGGAGGATTGCCTGCCGGGACCAAAAGTTCCATCACGCCTCCACGGGGAGCCCCATGCGGGCACGTACGGCCTTCATGCGCTCCACTAAGGCGTAGGGCCCGTGGAGCCCATTTTTCCCTCTGCCAAGAGCGATGGACGGTTTGTTGTCTCCATGAAAGTCGGAGCCGGCGCTCTCGAGGAGGTCCAATCGGCGGCAGAGCTCGGCAAAGAGTCGGGTTTGTGCTGGTGTGTGCAGGGAGTAGTAGACTTCGACACCGTCGAGGCCTGCGGCCTTGAGCTCGCCGAGGAGCGCCTCCAGGGGTTCGGGGTCGAGGTTCAGGGTGGAGGGGTGCGCCAGGATGACCGTGGCCCCTTCGGCCTTGAGGGCGGAGATGGCCTGGTGGGGAAGGAGCTTGGCCTTGGGCGCATATCCCGGTGTCCCAGGGCGCAGCCAGAGGTGAAAAGCCTCGTGGATGCTTGCGGCATGGCCCTTCTCCACCAAGAGCCGCGCCACATGCGGGCGGCCCACCACGCCACCGGCGGCGAAGGCTTGGAGCTCTGCGTCGTCGATATCTACGCCGTGGCGCCGGAGATTTTCCAAGATGAGGGCGTTGCGCTGGGCGCGCTTTTGGGCCAAATCATGGAGCAAAGCCGGCAGCGCCTGCATGCGCCTTGGCAGCCACAACCCCAGGATGTGCATGCTTCCGTGAGGAAAATGGACGCTTAACTCGCAGCCGCGGATGAACTCCACTCGTTTGGCCGCCTGGGCGGCTTCGTCGAGACCGGCCACAGTATCATGGTCAGTCAGGGCGAGGGCGCGGAGACCGACATCCTCGGCGTGGTGCACCAGCGCCGAGGGGGACAAGGTCCCATCAGAGGCCGTGGAGTGGGAGTGGAGATCGATATCCGCCATGGCGCACTCCGTGCCGCAGCTCAGACGGCGCCGCAGACGCACAGGGCGCGTGGCTTACTTGAAACGGTAGGTGATCCGTCCGCGGGTGAGATCATAGGGGGAGAGTTCCACTTTCACCCGGTCCCCAGGCAGGATGCGGATGTAGAATTTGCGCATTTTTCCCGAAATATGCCCGAGCACCTGGTGCCCATTGTCGAGGCGGACCCGAAACATGGCGTTGGGCATGGCTTCTTCCACCACGCCTTCCAATTCGATGCTTTCTTCCTTGGCCATAACCTTCCTTGCTGTGTGGATGTGGAAAAGACGAGGCTCTATAGCCTGGCCCTGGCGGCTTGACAAGCCATCCTTCGGGCCGTTTTCGGCGAAAGATGCCTATGGAGGGCGGCGGGGGCAGGCCCAGAGACCTCGTGCTGTCTTGGGGCGGTGAGGGTGCGGGGGAAAATGCCCCGCACCGATTGTCGATTATGCTTCCAACGCTGCAAGGAGCCGTTCGCCGAAAGCGGCGCAGCCCACCTGTTGGGCGCCCGGCATCTGTGTCGCGAGATCCACCGTGACGGTGCGCTGGGCAATGACCCGCTCCACCGCGCGGTGGATGCGGTCTGCCGCCTCTTTCCACCCGAGGTGTTCCAAGAGCAGGGCTCCGGAGAGCACGAGGCTTCCCGGGTTGGCCAGGTCTTTGCCCGCAATGGAAGGCGCGGTGCCGTGGGTGGGCTCGAAGAAGGCGAGGGTGTCGCTCATGTTGACCCCTGGGGCGAGGCCAAGACCTCCCACCTGTGCGGCCAGGGCGTCGGAGAGATAGTCGCCGTTGAGGTTGGTGGTGGCGATGACGTCGTACGCCTCGGGCCGGATGAGGACCTCTTGGAACATGGCGTCGGCGATGCGGTCCTTGATGGTCACCGCTGCAGGGGGACAGGCTTCCTGGCCCTCAGGAGCCACCTGGCCGGCGAATTCCTGGGCCGCCACTTCGTAGCCCCAGGCCCGAAAGGCCCCTTCGGTGTATTTCATGATATTGCCTTTGTGCACCAGGGTGACGCTGGTGCGCCCCTGATCCAGGGCAAAACGGATGGCGCGGCGCACCAAACGCTTGCTGCCGTGCTCGGTCATGGGCTTGATGCCGATGCCGCTTGCCGGGTCCACATTGCGGCCGAGCTCGTCGCGCAAAAAGGCGATGAGTCGGTTGGCTTCCGGGCTGCCTGCGGGCCATTCGATACCGGCGTAGACGTCCTCGGTGTTTTCCCGAAAGACCACCATGTTGACGCGTTCGGGGTGTTTCACCGGGCTTTCGATGCCGGGGAAATAGCGGATGGGGCGGATGCAGGCGTAGAGATCCAAGGTCTGGCGCAAGGTGACGTTGAGGCTGCGAAACCCGCCGCCCACCGGCGTCTCCAGCGGGCCTTTCATGGCGAGGCTCGCCTGCTTGAGGGTTTCGAGGGTCGCTTCCGGCAGGTAGGAGCCCGTAGCGGCGTAGGCCTTTTTGCCCGCCAAGAGCTCCTGCCAGTCCAGGGCCCGGCCGTCGGTGTAGCTCAGTTCCACGGCGCGGTCGATGACCGGCCGCGCCGCTTTCCAGACTTCCGGGCCGATGCCGTCTCCTTCGATGAAATAGACAGTAGGGTTCATGGACGCTCCTTGAAGTGAAATTGGGGCACGGTGCGTGCGCCGCCGTGGTCCTTCAGGGCGCGCCGGTTCGTCAAGGGGAGGGCGGTGTATGCGGTGAATTTCGGTGTGGCGGAGTGACGATGCCGCCGCTCATGATGAGCTTGAAGGCGTCTTCCACGCTCATGGAAAGGGCGATGACATCGGTCTCGGGGATGAGCAGAAGAAATCCCGAGGTAGGATTGGGGGTGGTGGGCAGGAAGACGTTGAGCACCCGCTCCTGGGTCTTGTCCTGTACTTCGCCGCTGGCCACACCGGTGACGAAGGCCACGGCGTAGATGCCCCGCCTTGGGTACTCGATGAGGACCACCCGTTGGAAGTCTTTGGCCGGGCCATGCATCAAGGTGTCCACGAGCTGCTTGACGGCAAAGTACACCTTATTGGCTAGGGGGACGCGGGTGATGAATTCGTCCCACAGGCGCACTATTTGCCGACCTACGTAGTGGCGCACGAGGAAGCCCGTGAGGATGAGCGCGGGAATGAGAACGAGCAGGCCAAGGCCCGGCACGGGAAACGGCAGCCAATGCTCCGGCCGCCACGCGCGGGGAAGGAGCAGGAAGATCTTGTCGATCCATTGAAGCACCAGGCGGATGAACCAGATGGTGATGACTGCCGGCAGGAGGGTGAAAAAGCCTGCCAGGATATTGGTTTTGAGAAATTGTCGCAGCTGCGCCATGATGACCTCCGCGTCGCACCCTAGCTGCCCGCCGTGCCAAGGACAAGGCTGCGAAGGGCTGCAGGAACGTCCGGAGGTTTTCGATATTCTCCTCCAGAAAAAGTACAGGCGCTCTTCGGTGCAATCTCGCGTCCAAAGCCTTGACGGCCGAGGGCGGGGCTGCATAAACGAAGCTCCCCTTGGCGCCCGTAGCTCAGTTGGACAGAGCAGGAGCCTTCTAAGCTCTTGGTCGGGGGTTCGAATCCTCCCGGGCGCGCCATGTTCTTAATGTGGAAAAACGGTACGGCGGGCGCCTTTGCCCGCCTTTTTTTATGGAAATTGCCGGCCCGCGCAGGCGTTGGGACGTTCGGGCCGTGGCATGGCGCCGCTGCGTGCCCGTCGGTATTGGCGGCCAGGGGTGCTTAGGGGGTGTTCTTGCTGCCTGGAGCCGGGCGCATACGGCGTTGGCGGACTTTGCGCAGCCAGGAAAGCAGCCGTTCTTCGTGACCGATACCCTTGGGGCGGTAGAAGTTGCGGCCTAAGAGCTCCGGGGGAAGGTACTCCTGTTCGGTCCAGCCGTCCGGATAGTCGTGGGGGTATTTGTAGCCGTGGCCGTATCCCCACTCGCGTTGCAGGGCGGTGGCGGCATTGCGCAGGTGCAGGGGCACCGGTCGCGCACCGTTGGCGCGCACTTCCTTTTGGGCGGTGCGGTAGGCGGCGTAGGTGGCGTTGTTTTTGGGTGCCAGGGCCAGATAAACCACGGTTTCCGCCATGGGGATGAAGCCTTCAGGCATTCCCACCCGTTCCACGGCTTGGTCGCAGGCCACGGCCAGGGGCAGGGCCGTGGGGTCGCCCAGTCCCACGTCCTCCGAGGCCGAGAGGATGAGACGGCGGGTGACGAAGCGTGGGTCTTCGCCGGACTCCAAGAGACACGCCAGGTAATAGAGGGCGGCGTCCGGGTCTGAGCCGCGGATGGATTTGATGAGTGCTGAGGCCAGCTCGTAGTGGGAGTCGCCGTCGCGGTCTCCGCGCAGGATGACTTCGGGCAGACGGGTTTTGAGCCGTTCCACCTCGCGGTCTGCTGCGGGCAGAGTGAGGGTGAATTCCAGCAGGTTGAGGAGGGTGCGGGCATCTCCGTGGCTGGCGGATACCAAGAGCTCGATACTGGGCTGGCTCAAGGACTCTCCGAGGCGGGCGAGGGCGCGCTGGGCCACGGCGGTGAGTTCGGCCGAGGACAAGGGCCGCAGCCGCAGCACGTGCAGGCGGGAGAGGAGCTGCTTGGTGACGCTGAAGGACGGATTTTCCGTGGTGGTGGCAATGAGGGTGAGCTCGCCGCTTTCGATGAGGGGCAGAAAGAAGTCCTGCTGCGCCTTGGAATAGCGGTGGAGCTCGTCAAGGATGAGGATCTCCTTGCCCGTGAGGTGCTTGCGCAGGGACGTGAGCCCCACCTCCGGGGCGGAGAGGCGCACGAAGGGGCGGCCTGTGCCCTGGGCAAGGAGCAGGGCCACGGTGGATTTGCCGCACCCCGGGGGGCCGAAAAGGAGCAGGCTGGGGAGCTTGGGGGCGGTGAGCAGCGCCTGGAGCCGGTCCCGGAAGTGGCCTTGGCCGATGAAGTCTTCCAGGGTTTGGGGCCGCATGGCCTCGGCAAGCGGGCGTCGGGTCATCGAGAGCCCTCCGCCAGGGCGGTGTGCACGGCCTCCACAATGCGGCGGCCGCGTTCGCCTGTTCCTTGCAAAGTAACCATGCGTCCCTCATGGGGGGGCTGCTGCCAGGTCACGTGCACCGCGGGCTCCACAGGGCGCGGCAGACGTTTTGCCCATTCCACCACCGCGAGGACCGTAGGGTCATCCAAGATATCTTCCAGCTCCTCACCGAGCATGCCGCCCGACTCCCGGTAGAGGTCGATGTGCACGGTCTCCGGCTGGGTGGGATAGCGGTTCATGAGGTTGAAGCTGGGGCTCGCCACTTCGGCTTCGAGGCCGCCGGGAAGCGCTTCCACCAGGGCCCGGGTGAGGGTGGTCTTTCCGGCGCCCAGCGGGCCGTCGAGAAGCAGCGCCGCCGGGCCGTGGGCGCGGATGGCCTCGGCCAGGGCGCGCCCCAGGCGCCAAGTGGCGTCGAGATCGGGGAGATGGATGGTCATGTTATGCGCGCAGCAAGGTTTGGATGACGTCCTTCTTGCCCACAATGCCTACGAGACGGCCGTTGTCCACCACCGGCAGGGTGTGGAACTTTTTGTCCACCATGAGGCTGGCCACCTTTTCCAGTGGGGTGTCCGGGGTGATGGTGGTCACGTGCGTGGTCATGGCGTCCGCCACCGTAGCTGCGGCGATGCGCCGCACTTCCTGCTCGTACTGCGCAGGGGACCCCAGGGGGAGGAAACCGTCGAGGACGGTAAAGAGCGACGGTACCGGCAGTTTCTTTTGCAAGCGCACGAGATCGCTTTGGGTGAGGATACCGACGATGGTGCCGGCTTCGTCCACCACAGGCGCGCCGTTGATGTCGTGTTCGAGAAGCAGGCGGGCGGCGGCGGTGATGTCGGTCGTTGGGGAAAGGGTGACCACGCGGGTGGTCATGATGTCGCGGGCAGTGGACATGGGTTACTCCTTACATACATGGGGAAGGGTTTCGGCGATGTCGAGGGCGGTATTGCCTCGGAGAGGAAAGGTCTGCCGCAGGGCGTCGCCCGCTTTCCCGTGCCAGTACACCGCGGCGCAGGCGGCGTGGCGGGCAGGAGTGCCGCCGGCGAGCAGGGCGCCCAGCACACCGGCGAGCACGTCTCCCGAACCTGCTACGGCGAGGTTGGGCGTACACCAGGGGGAGACCGCCATGGGGGCTTCGGGACTCGCCACGAGGGTGGCTGCGCCTTTGAGCACCAGGTGGCATGGGTGCGCGGCCACCCACGCGCGGGCATGCTCCTGACGTTTGGCATTGATGTCCTCGGCGCTGGTGGCGAGAAGGCGTGCCATTTCGCCAGGGTGCGGGGTCAGGACGGCGTCTTGGGGGATGCGCTCCAAAAGGCTTCGGTCTTGGGCCAAGTGGAAGAGGGCGTCGGCGTCGAGCACTAGGCGCGGGTGCGGTCTTTCGAGGTACGCCGCCACCAGGGCCGCGGCCTCGGCACTGCGGCCAAGCCCCGGTCCCAGAAGGACACTGTCGAAACGGTGGGCGTTTTCGTGCAGTCGAGCTGCCGCCTCGCGTCCCCATGCGGGGCCGAGGCTCATGGTCATGGTCTCGGGAAACGGAGCGCCTTGGGCGAGGAGTCCTTCCGGAGCCGCCCAGGTGACCAGTCCTGCGCCGGCGCGGTAGGCGGCACGGGCGGCGAGCAGCGGGGCGCCGGTAAGGCCGGGGCTTCCTCCCACCACCAGCACGTGCCCGGCGATGCCTTTGTGCATGGCGGCGGTGGGGGTGGGGACGTATTCCCAGACTTCAGGTCCCAGGGCGACGTGCGCCGTGGGATGCGCTTCCTTGATGTGCCGGGGGATACCGATCTTGCCCACCACCATGGAGCCGACGAAGGGCCGCGCCGGCGGCAGGACGAGGCCCAGTTTGGGCTCCTCAAAGGTGACGGTGAGAGTGGCGTGGACCGCCACGGGCTGGGGCTCACCGGTATGGCCGCACAGGCCCGATGGAATGTCCAGGGCCAGGACCAGTGCCCGCTTTCCCAGGCGGTTGATGGTCGTGATCCAGCGGGCGTATTCGGGGCGCAGGGGGCCTACGAATCCGGTGCCAAGCAGGGCGTCCACCACGATGTGGGCGCAGTGGAGAAAATCTGCTTCGTATTCCGGGAGATATTCCAGGGCGGCGTCCATGCGGCGCAGCAGCTGGAGATGGTAGCCTGCGTCGCCGGAGTAGCTCTCCATGGGCTTGGCGTGAAGCACCAAGACCTGGGCGCCGAGATTGATGAGATGGCGCGCCAGGGCGAACCCGTCACCTGCATTGTTGCCGGCCCCGGCAAAGACCACCACCCTTTTCCCGCGTACGGATCCGGCGTGGGCCTCCAGGGCGGCCAGGGCCGCACGACTGGCGTTCTCCATGAGGACGGTCCCGGAGAGTCCGAATTCCTCGATGGTGCGTTGGTCCCAACGGCGCATTTCCTCGGGCGTGGGCAAGGGGTGGGGCATGCAACCTCCTTGAACTTCGAAGGGGATGCTAGTGAAAGACGTGACCTCTGGCAAGGCGCGCTCCCAAAAGCCCAAAAAGAAGCGGGGCGGAAGGTGCCGCCCCGGGAAGTTCAGGAAGGAGACAAGGGTTTGAAGACGGTCTGGGCCTCAAAACACCAGAGAGATGGTTTGCTTTGTGGTGATCAACGTGCCTCCTTGGTTTGATGTCCTCGTTGCACGTTTCCCTCTCAACACGCCTCTCGTCGCCTGTTGGCTTCGGGTTTTGAGTGGTGGTCGACACACCGAGGAAGGCGTCCCTTCCAACACTGTGCGCACGGCTTTTGAGTGGCCATGGCGCAGATATTTGTCAAGGGAAAATGTCTTTTGGGTGTCTTTATGGAGACATTAATATTTAATTATTTGAAATAAAATATATTTTTTGGATGAACGAAAAAAGACCGTCGTCCGTTTGGAGCTGATGGGGATGCGGGAGTGCGCAGATGTTGGTGTATCTCGATGCGCTTCACCCGCCTTCTGATTCGCGAATATTTCGACCGCTGCCTGCTCGATCACAAAAACTCGCCGCGCTTCCTTGGTCTTTATGAATGCGCCATCCCGAGTCTTCATGGGATGTCATTGGTATTGCCCGGCAACAGAAAAATATCGCCCCTTTCGGGTCAATCTCTTGATCGATCCGAAAATGGCTTTGATCCGGCACGAGAGTCATTCTTGAGAGAAGAGTCTAAGCCCGAAGACGGCATCTGCCAGGGCTGGGGAAAATTTGATCTTATGAAATCGTTGTCAGGGGATTGACAGTTGTTTTTTCGTTTGATTAGCAAAAAATTGTTAGACGAAACTAATCTTGATTTTTTTCAAAGAATGAGGTTTTTATGAAAAAAAACAATAAAATTAATAAGAAAAAGTGTAAGTCCGTCGGCGCCTCTAGAATTATGGTGTTAGGTGGCGTTGAAGGAATGGCAGGGACGCTGCGCCAATGTCTGGAGGAGCGCGGTTTTTCGTGTTTCTACCATCCGGGGCATATGACATCAGGCTGCCGGCGTTTGGAAGAGGCGGTGCGGCGTTCGCGCTGCGTCTTGTGCTGCCTGCGTTGCAATTCCCATGGGGCTTGTCTGGCAGCCAAGAAGTTTTGCCGGAAACACGGCGTTCCTATCCGTTTTGTGCCTAATGTCAGCATTTCCAGTATCAAGAAAATTCTCACAGAGGTAGATTTATGCTGAGTTGGGAAGCACGTTTGGATCAGTGGATGCGCAAGGCATCGCAGCGGGGGGCAGGGGTGCTTGGAAGTCCCCGCTGGGTAGAAGGTCGGAAGAGGCGTGAGGGAAGCGTTCACCAGTCTCTGCGTCAGAAAAAGATTGAGACAAAGGAGGTCTGCACAGAAGCATGAAGAGACATATTGGGGTTATTGGCCGATCAACTGTCTTTGTGGTGTTCTTTTTTGTGCTTCCTTGGGCGGGGATTCTGTTGGCAGCGGAGATGGGCTTTGTGTCCAATGTTTCTGGGATGGGGGCAGGCTTGGTAGCCGTATATTTGGCCCTTTTGGTGCCTGTGTCACGAGCCTATGCCCATTGGGTCTTTCTGGCTGATGTCCGGCGAATCAACCAGGCTTTGGCTCGCATGCGGCTCGGGGATTATGACGTCGTCTTCTCCGTAGGCGAGGAGCGCCCCGACGAAGACGAGATGATTCGGCTTTTGCGGAATATGAATTGGGTGGCGCGCCGCATCCGTGCCGATATCTGCACCCTTTCTCGGCACGCCCAAGAGATGCGTTCCATGAGTTTTCGCGATGCGCTCACGGGATTGGGGAATCGTCGCGGCCTGGAGGCTGTCTTTCACGAGGCCATGTGTCGGGGAGAGTCCATTGCTCTTGCCCTCATGGATTTTGATCGTTTCAAGGCGGTCAACGACACCTATGGGCATCTGGAAGGAGACGCCGTGTTGAAGATATTTGGGCGCATTCTTTATGAAGGGGTGCGCTCAGAGGTGGACTATCCATTTCGTTTGGGAGGCGATGAGTTCGGTGTGATTTTTCGTAACACGAGTCTTGTGGATGCTTGCGATGCATGCCGCCGTATTGCAGATCGTTTTGCTTCAGAAAACGTGTATAAGTGCACTGTTTCTGTAGGGGTAATATCTACACGTCTTGGGTTAGCGAGTTGTTTGCCCGATATTCTGTCGAAGTGTGATCGTGCATTGTATCAAGCAAAAACACAAGGAGGAAATGTTGTTCATGGATTTGATATCGGAGGGGAGTAAACCAGACCTCGTAGCTTGCTCCTCCATCACTATACATCAAATTGCCGAGGCATTGGGGCGGGCTGTGGACGCTAGGGACCCGGGCACCTATACCCATTCCGAAGAAGTCGCTGCCATAGGACACATCTTGGCGTTGCGCATGGGCCTTTCTCCCCGTTGGGCCGAGATGGTGCACATCGCTGGGCATCTTCATGATATCGGCAAGATTCGCATTCCAGACTATATCCTCCGGAAGCCTGGTCCCCTGACTCCGACTGAAATGGCTGTCATGCGTACCCATGCGGAGGCTGGGGCCAGCATTTTGGAGCCTGTGGAGATTTTCCGTTTGCCAGGAGGAGTAGCGGACATGGTCCGTTTCCATCACGAGCGCTATGACGGCTCAGGCTATCCTCGGGGGCTCCGTGGCCGCACCATTCCTTTAGGGGCACGCATACTGGCAGTAGCGGACAGCCTCTCGGCAATGCTTCAAGAACGGCCCTACAAAGAACCCATGGATTTTGATGCGGCTTTGCGGGAAATCCGAAGCCTTTCCGGAACCTGGTATGATCCGCGCGTGGTGGCAGCCTTGCTCGATTCCGTGGAGTCCGTACATCAGGCGTGGAGCGCTGTCCGAGGGGAGCCTGTGCCCATGTGCCTTGAGGATGTCTTAGAAAAAGAGTGTTTCAAAGCCAATGGCTCGGCTTGAGTCGGGAGGTGCGTGTTTCTTGCACGAGGAACGGACACGGTCAGACACGAGATAGCGGCCTGGAGGGAGTTCCAGGCCGCCTGAGGAAGGAGAGGGAAGGAGGAAGGGTTAGTTGGCGGGGCCGCCGTCCATCATGCCGCAATTGCCCATCATGCCGCAGCCGCGCCCCATCTTGCGTCCCATGCCGCAGCCGCCCATGCCATAGGGCAGGGTGATGCCGAGTTCGCTCTTGACCTTGGCGCGGAAGGCGTCCTGCTTGGTGCGCATCTGGGCGCGCAGATCCGTGAGCTCCTTGATGAGGGACTGGATGGTTTCGGGCTTGGTGTTGGGGTTGGCGGCCAGGGCGCGCAGCTCTTGGTGCTTGGCCCACATGGCGTCCTGCAAGGGGGCCATCTCCGCCTGGTGGGCTTCCTGCAGGGCGTCAAAAGCAGCCTGTTTTTCCGGCGGGATGGGGGAGGCGTGCTGCATCATGCCCATCATGCCGCCGCCGTGCCCCATGCCGTGTCCCATGCCGTGTCCCATGTCGTAGCCCGATCCATGTCCCGGAGCAGTGGTGTTGGCGGCAAGCACCGGGGCAGCGAAGAGGGCGCACAGGGCGATGGTGGCGATGGCTTTGGTTGTCCGTTTCATGTTGCAATCTCCTTGTGTTGAATGGTTGGGAGGAAGAGGATGCCTTCTTGGTATCCAAGGAGCGTGCCAACGTTCAAACGGCGGAAAATCGGGGCGGATGCGGTGGTTTTGCAGGGTATGGTGGATATAAACTTTCCAGTTGCCTGGTCACGGTGGTTGGAAAGTATCCATCTTAGGGTGGCGTGGTGAGTTTGGGATTGGAGCGGTGACGGTCCCGGTCACGGCGGGTCTTTTTTTCGAGGTTCTGGGCAAGGGCGGCGTTCAGGTCCACGCCGGTTTGGTTGGCCAGGCACAGGAGCACGAAGAGTACGTCCGCCATCTCGTCGGCCAGATCATCCTTTTCGTGGGGCTTGAAGCTTTGGTCGCCGAAGCGGCGCACCATGATGCGCGCCAGCTCCCCCACTTCTTCCATAAGGATGCCGAGGTTGGTGAGTTCGGAGAAATAGCGTACGCCGATGGTGCGCACCCAGGTGTCAACGATCTCTTGCCATGCGTGCAGGCTGCGGTCATGTGTGCTTTCCATGGCCAAATGGTAGCCTTTTTGCTAGGATCCGGCAACGCTGCGCACGAAGCTGCGCACGAAGGAGATCTTCCGTGGAGATATTTTCGGACCGGACGCATCAGCTGGCCGAGCGGGTGGCTGGGGTGGCCTGGGTGATGGCCATGGTTTTGGCCGTGGTGGTCTCGGCCCTGGCCGTCATGCATAGCGGCCGCATGCAGGAAACCGCCGCCCAGGTGCTCATGACCCAAGGAGATACCTTGATTCGGGTCCTGGAGGCCGGGGCGCGTATGGGCCACGCCGGCGGTGGGCTCTTTGGCCTGGGGCGGGTCATGGATGAATTGGTGGGCCGTAGGGACGTGGAGGCCGTGGCCGTGCTCGACCACGACCTGCGCCCCATGGCGGTGAGCGCCCGCACCCGCCGGGTGATCGAAGGGCTCGATTTTGCCTCCTTGGTTCCGGAGAGGTATCCCAAGTTTCGTATCCTTGCGGATACGGAGCCGACGCTCTTTGTGGTATACCGGCGTTTTCGTCCAACTCCTCGGCCCATGGGCCCGCGTCGGGAGAGCCCTGGCTGCGTGGACCCCGAGTGTGGAGAGTGGGTGGCTTTGGTGGCCTTGGACGCCCGGGAGTACGTGGAGGCCGGGATCCATGACCGCCACACTCAAGCCGTGGCGGTGCTGACCGGAGGGGCGTTGGTGGTGTTGGGCGGGGTTTCCGTGTTTTGGCGTCGCCGGGTGCGTGGCCTGCAGGAAGCCATGGCCCGGCAGGCGCAGCTGGCCATGGTGGGGAGTCTCGCCGCCGGCGTGGCGCATGAGATCCGCAACCCCTTGAGCTCCATCAAGGGTTTTGCCACCTACTTTGCCGGCCTCTTTGCCGAAGACTCCCGTGAGGCCGCCATGGCGCGTTTGGCGGTGGAAGAAGTGGGGCGCATGGACCGGAGTATCTCCGAGCTCTTGGACCTGGCACGGCCGTTTCGCCTTGTCCGCGCCAAGCAGGACGTGGCAGCGCTCTGCCACGATGCCGCGCGCCTGGTGGCTCCGGAATGTGCCTCCCAGGGGATTGCGGTGGAGGTGCGCGCCTCTTCCGGAGTCGTTGTTTTTTGGGATGCCGACCGTATCCGACAGGCCTTGCTCAATCTGCTACTCAACGCCATCCATGCCATGCCCGATGGCGGAAGGCTCACGCTTTCGGCCCGGGTGGGGCGCGAGGGCGTGGAGATCCTCGTGAGGGATACTGGGCACGGCATTGCTCCAGAGCATATGCAGCGTATCTTCGACCCCTATTTCACCACCCGCGGATCAGGCACCGGCTTGGGGCTGGCCATTACCCGCCGTATCGTGGACGCCCATGGCGGTCGCATCGAGGTGCAGTCGCGGCTTGGGGAGGGCACCACCGTGCGTTTGATGATCCCGGCGGAACCGGCAGACATGGAGGACGCGCAGGATGGATAAGGCACGTATTCTCGTCGTCGAAGACGACCACGCCCATGGCGTGATGCTGGAAGTGATGCTCTCGGGATGGGGGTACGAGGTGGTGCGCGTGGAAGACGGCGAAGCCGCCGTGGAGCAAGTGCGCGCAGAGCCCTTCGACGCGGTGCTCACCGACATCCGCATGGCCCGGATGGATGGGATCACTGCGTTGCACCACATCCGCGCCATCAATCCCGCCTTGCCGGTGCTCATCATGACCGCCTACTCCTCGGTGGAGAGCGCCATCCAGGCGGTACGCGAGGGGGCGTATGATTATCTGCAAAAGCCGTTGGACTTTGAACATCTACGCCTTGCTCTCGCCCGTGCCGTGGATCATGGCCGCTTGAAGTTGGAAAACGTGCGCCTGCGCGAGGTGGTGGAGCGGGCCTCGGGCGAGCCGGAGCTGGTGGGCTCGTCGCCGGCCATGCGCGAGCTTTTCCGCACCATCGATGCCGTTGCGCCCACCGAGGCCACGGTGCTCATCACCGGGGAGTCGGGCACGGGCAAGGAATTGGTGGCTCGGGCCATCCACCGGGCGAGCCTGCGGGCTTCAGGGCCGCTGGTGACGGTCAATTGCGCGGCCCTTCCGGAGCAGCTTTTGGAATCCGAGCTCTTTGGTCACGAAAAAGGGGCTTTTACCGGCGCAGATCGCCCCCGGGACGGCCGCTTCCTCAAAGCCCACGGCGGGACGCTCTTTCTCGATGAGATGGGAGAACTTCCCCTGACGGTGCAGGCCAAACTCTTGCGCGCGGTGCAGGAAGGTGAGGTGCAGCGCTTGGGTTCCGACCGGGTGACGCAAGTGGACGTGCGCATTCTTGCGGCCACCAATCGGGATTTGGCTGCGGAAGCGGCTGCCGGTCGGTTTCGGGAGGACTTGTACTACCGCTTGAGTGTCATCACCGTAGCGGTGCCGCCGCTTCGGGCGCGGCGTGAGGACATCGTCTTGTTGGCGCACCATTTTTTGCAACGGTATGCCGAGCGCAACCATCGCACGGTCCGCGCCTTTTCTCCCCGCGCCATGGACGCGCTCTTGCGCCACGACTGGCCGGGCAATGTGCGGGAGCTGCAAAACGCCGTGGAGCGGGCGGTAATTCTGTGCCCGGCAGAAACCATCGATCTGGAGGACTTGCCTGCTTCCGTGCGCTCCACAGTGGAGAGTGCGCCGCAGGAGGGGGCGGGCGGCCCCAGAAGTTTGGAAGACGCCGAGCGGGAACGCATCGTGGAGGTGCTTCGCGAGACCGGCGGCAACAAAAGCCAAGCGGCGCGCATCCTGGGCATCACCCGGGTGACGCTGCGGGCCAAGATGCGGCGTTACGGCATTGAGGACGAGGACAGGCAGGCGAAGTCGCTCGCCGGGCTTTCCCAGTGATGGGTGAGCAGCCCCGGCTGGTTGTATGGCTGGTGGCAGAGGCAACTGCCGTCCGGTGCGACCACGCAGGTGGCCGCTGCCTGGCGGGGATGGGCAGGCCCGACACTGGCGATGGGGATCCTGGCCTCGGCGCTGCGGCAGATGAGTGCCTTTTCGTGAAACGAGGCATCCGGGTCGCACCAGGTGCGCGGCGGGATGCCGTCGCCGTCGAGCACCGTCCCATGGCTGTGGAAGACGATTTGGGCGCCGTGACGCACCAAGGGGCGCAGGCAGTCTCCCTGGGTCCAGAGGACATCCCCCAACACCAGACCAAAACAGCGCCCGGCAAGCTCGAAGACCGGGTAGCAGTGGGAGACTCCGGGTTGGTAGAGGGCGTGGATGGCCCCGGAGGCGTCGATCACGGCCACGGACTCTTGGCCGGATGCGGCGTCGAACACCGGCAGCAGGAGCGCGAGGCGGCAGTCGTGGGCCAGGCGCGCTGCGTCGTGGATGAGCGGGGTCGGGTCTTCCGATGTGGTGATGGAGCGGGAGGAGAAGCAGAGCACGCCCACACCGAGGTTGCTTGCTTGCCGCACAAGGGCATGTACCGTATCGAGAACGTCGCTGCTGCCGTGATCCAAGGGAAGTGATGCCAGACCGATATGCATGAGTATCCTTGGGCTGGAGATCCGGGACAACGGGAGGCTTCTTATTGAGAACTATCGCACAATTCAAGAGAAAATCATGTTACAAGACTGCAGAGCCCTTCGGGACCTTCTGAGCGCCGTAGCCCCGGAAGACATCGAGCCCCTTTCCATGGCGCGCATCGACGCCGAAGTGGGGGAGCCCAAGCCCTTTGCGGGCCCGCAGTGGGCGGTGGCCCGGCGTGTGGTCCATGCCTGTGCGGACCTGGAGATTTTGGACTCGATCGTGTTCCACCCGCAGGCCGTATCTGAGGGCATTGCGGCCCTGCGAGCCGGGGCGCGCATCGTCACGGACACCCATATGGCCCGCATGGGTATTCCCATGCGTCGTTTGCAGCCCCTGGGGGCTACGGTGGAGTGCCTCTTGGGGGACGCACGCGTCGCTCAACGGGCGCGGCGCGAGGGGCTGACGCAAACCGCCGCGGCCATGGACGTCCTGATGGAAGAAGGGGGCGCGGACATCATCGTCATCGGTAACGCCCCCACGGCCTTGGTGCGCCTTGCCGAACACCTGCTTGCCGGGGCGCGGCCGCCCCGGCTGGTGGTGGCCATGCCGGTAGGCTTTGTCAACGCCTCGGAATCCAAAGAGTTTTTCTTGGCGTGCTGCCCCAAGGTGCCGAGCATCGTGCTGCGGGGGCGCAAAGGCGGCTCCCCATTGGCGGCCAGCGCCGTCAATGCCCTTGCTGCATTGGCGCTGGCCTGAGGCTCAATCTTTGTGGGGTTTGCGGATATGGCGGAGCACCCGGGCCTCGGCCAGCTCCGCCTCTTCGGTCTTGAGGGCGGCCAGTTCCGTCTCGTCCACGTATTGGATGGCACCGCAGGGACACATCTCGGCGCATGCCGGGTGCATGCCGATCTGCCGTCGGCTGGCGCACAGGTCGCACTTGGTGATCATCACCCCTTTGTCCGTCTCCAGCATGGCGCCGTACGGGCACGCGAGGATGCAACTGCGGCTTTCACACCCGCGGCACAGCAAATATTGGTGGATGACGGCCCCGTCCTGATCCTGGACGATGGCTCCCCGCTTGCATGCCCGCATGCATTTGGGTTCTTCGCAGTGGTGGCAATAGAGTGGCACCATGACTCCGTCGATGGTGCGGGTCATTTGAATGCGCGGGACGTCATGCACGAATTTGCATACGTACTCACACGTTTCGCAGCCGATGCATTTACTGTAGTCCACGTAGAGGACTTTGCGTTCAGGGTTCATCTGCGCCTCGTGCGTTCGTCTTTGGCCATGAGGTCGTCGTAGGCGTACGCATCAAGCCGGTCCTGGGCCTTGAGATCCAGCCAATTGGCCAGGGATCTGGCCGCCTTGAGGCCGCTGTACACCGCTTTGCCGATCTTGCTGGGACCGGTGAGGGCGTCTCCGGCCACGAACACGTTTTCGATGTCCGTCATGTGCAGCCACCGCACCTCGCCTTTGCGGACGTTTTCCAGGCCCAGTTCCCGGGCAAAGGGCGGGGTGGCGATCTCGCCGATGGCGGTGACCACCATGTCCACGGCCAGGGTGATGGCGCCGTGCTCCGGGTGGCTGAGTTCGATGCCTTCCACGTGGGCATCACCGAGGATGCGCACCGGAGTGACCCGTTCGTGCCAATGCACCCCCATGGACTGGAGGCGTTCGATCTCGAAGGAGCCGCACGGCGCTTCTTTGGCGGTGCGACGGTAGAGATGGTGCACCATGGCCGCCCCCAGACGCAGGGCGCTATGCGCTACGTCCACGGCCGAATGCCCGGCGCCGATGACCGCCACCACCTTGCCGGCGACTTCCACGGGCTTGGCCTGAGGGGCGCAGTAGTGGACGGCGCGGATGGGAAAGAGGAATTCCAGGCCGGAATAGACTCCCGGCAGGTCTTCCCCAGGGATGCCGAGCTTGCGTGACTTCCACGCGCCGGTGCAGATGATGCTGGCGTCGTGGCGTTTGACGATGTCCCCAAGGCCGAGCACTTCCCGGCAGAAGTGGTCGCCTTCTTCCTCGAAGAGAGGGGCGGAACAGCAGATCTTGGTATGGCTTTGGAAGACCACTCCAAATTGGCGCTCCATGTGGCGGATGCCCGCCTCGATGCGCTCTTTGGGGATGCGGTGTCCGGGGATGCCGAAGCGCATGAGCCCCCCGGGTTTGGGGAGCTTGTCGTAGACGGTCACCTGATAGCCCAGACAGGAAAGATACCCTGCCGCGGTGAGTCCTGAGGGCCCGGCGCCCACGATACCCACGCTGCGGCCGTTGGGGGGCGCGGGTTCTTTGCAGAGGAAATTGAAGTTCATATCGGCCTCGTGCGTACGTGTGCGTGAGTTAGGCGCGCTGCATCTGCTTGTGCGCATAAAGGCGCATCTTGCGGGCTTCGTCGAAATCGGCGTTGAGGGCCAGGGCCTTGTCCGCGCATTCCATGGCCCGTTTCCATTGGCGCATGTCCAGATACACCCGGCCGAGGTTGAAGTGGAGGTATTCGTCCTTGGGCGCGCGCGTCAGGGCGTGGAGATAGCACTGCTCCGCTTCTTCCAGGTGGCCGGCCTTGCGCAGCGTCATGGCCAATTTGTTGAAGATATGGGCGGACTCGGGGTTTTGGGCGTGGGCCTCCTTGAGCATGGCAATGGCCAGGTCCAGCACGCCGTGCTCAAGGAACAGGTCGGCAATGGCCTCTTTGAGGTCGGTGTCCTCGGGCGCGGTTTCGATGACTTTGCGCGCAGCGCGTTCGGCCTCGGCGCTGTTGCCCGCAGCCACGGCGGCCTCCAGCTTGGCCCAGAGCTCCTGACGTTTGGCCTCCAGGGACTGCATGCTCACTTGAAGCTCCTCCTGGAAGTTTTCCTGGAGGAAGCTGTAGAGTTCCGTGAGACTCTGGGCCAGCTCCTTTTCCATGCCGGGCTTGTAGAGGATCTGCAGGGGATAGATCTTTTTGAGACCCTGGTCGTTGGCGAGAAAATAGGCGGCCTTGTCCAGAGACTCCTGGAAGGCCTTGAATTCGTGCTTGAGCAATTGGGCCCGGAGCACGAACTGCGTGGCCTCCAGGAGGTTGCGTACCGCCGAGAGGAGCTTGCCCTGTTTGAGCAGGCCATAGACATCGTTGAGTTGTTTTTTGGCTTTGAGCACTTCGGCGGACATGGGTGTTCTCCTTGGCGTTTAGACCGGGGCGCCGGTTTCCAGCATCCGGGCAAAGCGCGGGAAGAAGGCCTGGCAGTCATGGGGGCCAGGGCCGGCTTCCGGGTGGTGCTGCACGCAGAAGATGGGTTTTTCCCGGTGGCGGAAGCCTTCCAAGGTCTTGTCGTTGAGGTTGATGTGCGTCTGCTCCAGGTGGTCCAGGCCCGAGATGTCTACACAAAAACCGTGATTCTGGGAGGAGATGTCGATCTTGCCGGTGGAGAGGTCCTGCACCGGGTGATTCACGCCGTGGTGGCCGAACTTGAGCTTGAAGCTGCGGCCGCCCAGGGCCAGGCCCAAGAGCTGGTGTCCCAGGCAGATGCCGGCCACGGGGAATTCGTCACAGAGCTGGCGGATGATGGCGATCTCCTCCGTGAGGGCCGCGGGGTCGCCGGGACCGTTGGAGAGGAACACGCCGTGGGGGGAGAGCCGCCGCACGGCCTCGGCGGGGAAGCGTGGCGGTACGCCAATGATGGCGATGCCTTGCGCCTCCATGAGGCGCAGGATGTTCCACTTGACGCCGTAGTCGTACACCACCACCCGGAAGCGTCCACCCTCGGGCCAGCAGGGCAAGCCGTCTTGGTTTTGCGGGGCCGGGACGGGGCCCTGCGGTGTCCAGTGGTACGGCGCCTTGGGGGCGACATGGTGCGCAAGTCCTGCCCCTTCCATGGGGGGGAGGCTGCGGGCCTTGGCCATCAGGGCCTCGGGGTCGTCCACTTCCGTGGAGATGACGCCGCGCATGGCGCCGTGGATGCGCAGGTGCCGGGTGAGCGCCCGGGTGTCGATGCCTTCCAGCCCCATGACCCCGTGCCGGGAGAGGTATCGGGGCAGACTTTCCGTGGCCCGCCAATTGGAGGGTGTCGTGCAGCATTCACGCACGATGAGCGCCGCGCAGTGGATGCGGCCGGACTCCACGTCTTCGGGGTTGATGCCGTAGTTGCCGATGTGCGGGTACGTCATGCACACCATCTGGCCAAAATAGGACGGATCCGTGAGGATTTCCTGATATCCGGTCATGCCGGTGTTGAAGATGACTTCCCCGCCGGTTTCGCCCGGTCCGGTGAACGAGGTTCCGGGGAACAGGGTGCCGTCTTCCAGGGCAAGGAGAGCTTTCATGATGCCTGCTCGTTGAGGATGCGGGTTACGGTGTCGATGTCTTCCGGCCGGTCCACACCGAAGCTCATGTGGTGCGTTATGGCCACGTGAATGGGAATGCCGGCCTCCAGAAGGCGCAGTTGCTCCAAACATTCCATGCGTTCCAAAGGACTTTGGCCCAGTTTGGCAAACTTTTCAAGAAGCGGCAGCCGGAACCCGTAGAGGCCGATGTGCCCCAGGTACTCGGCTTCCTGGTCGCGGCCGTACGGGATAGGCGCGCGGGAGAAGTACAGCGCCCGGCCGTCGGTGGCGCGCACCACTTTCACCGTGTCCGGCCGTGTGGCCTCATGGGCGCTGATGGGCCGCGCCAAGGTGGTGATTCCCACTTCGGGGCGGGCAAAGGGCGCCACCAGGGCGTCGAGCATCTCCGGGTGGAGCAGGGGTTCGTCACCCTGGATGTTGAGCACGACCGTGTCCGCTGTGGCCTTCAGGATGCGGGCGGCTTCCAACACCCGGTCGGAGCCGCTGGGGTGATCGGGTCGGGTGCGCACCACGGCCACCCCCAGGTCGCGGGCTGCGGCCTCGATGCGTTCGTCGTCCGTGGCGAGCACCACGCGCCCGACCGCAGGGCTTGCCGCGGCCCTGGTGGCCACGTGCCAGAACATGGGTTTGCCGAGGATGGGCGCCAGGGGTTTTCCGGGAAAGCGGGTGCTCGCGTAGCGGGCGGGGATGATGGCAAGGACGTTCATGGTTGGGGCAAAGGCTCCAGAAAGGGGGTGAGCAGACGGACGATATGGCGCGCGCCATCGGCCTGGGCGGCCACGGCTGCGGCAAAGGCCGCGCGCACGGCGTGTCGCGGCGGCGCTGGGAGCAGCAGCGATTGGGCGGCTTCGCGCGGGGTGGTGGTGCGAGTCACCCATTGGTCAACCAGCTGTTGGCCCACCCAGGCGAAGTGTTCCCAGTGCGGGCCGATGGAGGGGAGCACGCCTTGGGCCAAGGGTTCGAGAAAATTGTGACCGCCGCCCACGAAAGTCCCGCCCACGAAGGCGCGGTGGGCCATGGCGTAGGCGGCGCGCAGTTCGCCGAAGCGGTCTCCCAGCAGCACCTCCCCGGGGGCGATGGGGCGGTTTTCCGAGCGCAGTCGAAAGGGGATGCCGGCGCGCTCCAGGTGTTTTTGCCAGGCAGCCACCCGGTGCAGGTGGCGGGGGAAGAGGAGGATGCCCGCCTGGGGGGCCAGGGCGCGCAGATGGGTGATGAGGGCGAGCACCATGTCCTCTTCTTCGGCGCGCACGGAGCCCAGCACCAGGACCGGACTGGTGGCCGCCGCCATCTGGGCGAGGTCCGCTGGGGGTGTCTCCTCGGGGTCCAGGGCCAGGGCGAATTTGAGACTGGGGACCACCTCCACCTGCGCCTGCGCAAACAGGGCGGCAAAGCGGGCCGCGTCCTGCGGGCTCACGGCGGCGACCACCGCGGGCCCCATGGAGGAAAGCCAGGGGCGAAGGCGCAGGTAGCGGGCAAAGGAGCGCCGCGTCATGCGGGCGCTGGCCACGACCACCGGGATGCGGCGCGCGGCACAGGCCGCAAGGATGCCGGGCCAAAGCTCGGTCTCCAGGAGCACCACGGCCCTCGGCGCGGCCTGGTCCAGCAGGCGGCCCACCAGTGCGGGGTGGTCCCAGGGCTGGTGGCGCACGGTAAGACGGATCCCCCGGGCGGATGCCTGGGGGGCGCAGGAGGCGAGAAAGTCCCGGCCTTGGGTGGTGGTGGCGGTGGCGAGGATATCGAGGGGCGCCGGGAGCGCTGCCAAAAGCGGGGCCACCAGCCGGCACTCTCCGGCGGAGGCGGCTTGGATCCAGAGCTGGCAGCGGGGGGCCGTGGTGCGCATGAGCCGTTCGGCTGCGCCTGCGCGCAGGCGTGGGTGCAGCAGGACGGGCGCGGCAAGGGTGGCAAGCAGGGCGTAGAGGCGGTTCATGACTGCTTGCGCATCCCCAGCCGGATGAGTTCGGCAAGCAGGTCTTCGAAGGAAAGCCCCACAGCCGCGGCCTCTTGGGGCAAGAGGCTCGTGGCGGTCATACCCGGCAGGGTGTTGGTTTCGAGAATCCAGAGCGTTCCTTCGCCATCCATGAGAAAATCCGAGCGGCTGTAGTCGGCAAGTCCTAAAGCCTCATGGGCGGTTTGAGCCATCTCTTGGAGTTTTCGGGTGGTGGCGGCATCCACGGGTGCAGGGCAGATTTCGTCGCTGGCGCCGGGCAGGTATTTGCTCGCGTAGTCGAAGAAGCTGCCGGCCTTGGGGCGGATGAGGATCGGCGGAAGCGTCTTGCCTTCCAGGACCCCGCAGGTGAGCTCCACGCCGTGGATGCATGCCTCGGCGATGAGGTCTTGGCCGCGCACTTCGGGCCGGGCGAGCTGGGTTATGAGCTCGGCCTCATTGGTCACAAAGGCGACGCCCACGCTGGAGCCGCCCCGATTGGGTTTGAGCACCAAGGGATAGGGCAGCCGGGGGCGCCACGATGCGGCCCGGTTGGCGGGCACGAGCTCCCAGGCCGGAGTGGCGAGCCCGGCACGGACAAAGACGGCCTTGGCCGCGGCCTTGTCCAGGGCGAGCAGAGAGCCGCGCGGCCCGGCGCCTTGGTAGGGGAGCGGGATGGTCTCGAGAAGGGCCTGCACCACGCCGTCTTCGCCGGGGGAGCCGTGGAGGTTGAGCAACGCGAAGTCCTGGCCTTGGGCGGCGTCGAAGAGCCCGTGCAGTCCGCCTTCGGGGTCGAAGCGCCGCACCTGGTGCCCCAGGCGGCGCAGCGCGGCTTCGATCTGTTCGGCCCCGCGCAAGGAGACGTCACGCTCCGGAGACCAGCCTCCGGCAATCAAAAGGATGTTCATGCAGTGGCACTCCCAAATAGGTGCTCAAGATGGATTCCAGTTGCCGGGCTTGGGCCCAGGTGCGGTGGATGTGCTCCCGGCTTTGGGGGGTGTGGCCGTAGCGCTCCAGGAGATCGGTGAAACGCTCGTCCACAGAGACGATCTCTTCGTGCCGCACCCGTTTGTCGCTGTACGAGACCACGAGGGGAAGGAAGTGGAGCTCCGGGTCCAGAGGCCCGGGCCAATACACGTGGTGGAGCACCCCTTGCGCCAGACGCGGATTTCCCGTGCACTCCATGACCCAGGCCGCCCCCAGCTGGCTGTGGTTGCCGCCGTGGCGGATGCAGTAGGTCTTGCCGAGGTCATGGAGCAGGGCCGCGGCCCGCACCAGGCGGACGGCGTCGGCGGCGCCGAGATCCGCGGCGATGGTTTTGCCCGCGGCTGCCGCCAGAGTGGCGATTTCCGTGGCAATGGCCGCCACCTGGGCGCTGTGGCGCTCGATGTGCGGCAGCATGTCGTAGGTTCGCCACCATGCCTGGCACGTTTCGTCCGAAGGGATGCGCCCGCACGGCGCGGCAGGGATGTGGTGGAGCATGGCAGGTCCGTGGGTCATGGAAACAGACGTTTTTGGCGGGGCGCGGTTGACACGGCCCAAGGCCGGCCTTTAGCAGGGTCGCCGGTAAAAGCAAACGCCTTGCGCGCTCTCTATCCCTGGCAGGAGGTCCCATGGATCAGCGTATTGATGGCTTTCATGATCCCGCGTTGTGCCGCTCTTTGGTGGGGGCCATTCGCGAGCGGTTGGCGGGCCGGCGCCTTCGTTTCATGGAGGTGTGCGGCACCCATACGGTGGCCATTTTCCGCTCCGGCATCCGCTCGGTGCTGGCGGACGTAGTGGATCATCTCTCCGGGCCAGGGTGCCCGGTGTGTGTCACCCATGACCGCGAGGTGGCGGCGTTTTTGGATTTGGCCTCCCGCCCCAACGTGACCGTGGCCACCTTTGGCGATCTCATGCGCGTTCCCGGCCCCGGGGGCCGCAGCCTCAAGGCCGCCCAGGCCGAGGGTGCCAGGGTGAAGATCGTCTATTCTCCGGCCGATGCCCTGGAGTGGGCCGCCTCGCATCCCGAAGAGCAGGTGGTGTTCTTGGGCGTGGGCTTCGAGACCACGGCGCCTGCGGTGGCGGCCACCCTCCAGATGGCCAAGGCGCGGGAGATCATGAACTTTTCCGTGCTGAGCATGCACAAGCTGGTGCCGCCGGCCCTGGCCGCCTTGGCCGCGGACCCGGACATCTCTCTGGATGCCTTCCTCCTCCCTGGCCATGTCTCCGCCATCATCGGCACCGAGCCGTACCAATTCCTGGCCACGGAGCACGGCATCCCGTCAGTGGTCGCCGGTTTCGAGCCCGTGGACGTCCTGGATGCCATCAAGACCCTGGCGGAGATGACCGCAAGCGGCACGGCGCGGGTGGAAAACTGCTATCGCCGGGTGGTGGCGGACGCAGGCAACCCCCGGGCCATGGCCATTTTGCACGAGGTATTCGCCGTCACCGACGCCCCCTGGCGCGGCATCGGTGTCATCCCGCGCAGCGGTCTCGCCCTGCGGCCCGAGTACGCCCCGTGGGACGCCCGCGTGGTGTTCGCCGTGGAAGAGCAGGACGTGCCGCCCATCCCCGGCTGCCGCTGCGGCGAGGTGCTCAAGGGTAAACTCGCCCCGGACGGGTGCCCGCTCTTCGGTCGGGCCTGCACCCCGGCAGCTCCGGTGGGACCGTGCATGGTGTCCACCGAAGGCTCGTGCGCCGCATACTTCAAATACCGGGTGCGCTAGCCCGGGTAAGGACCTCCCTATGGACCGCATTCTCTTGGACGCCGGAAGCGGGGGCAAGGCCTCGCACCGCCTGATCCACGACCTCTTTTTCCGGCTGCTGGATAACGACTATCTCACCCGCATGGACGACGCCGCACTCTTGCCCGTTTCCGGGCCTGTGGCGGTGAGCACCGACGGATTCACCGTGAGCCCGCTCTTTTTCCCTGGCGGCGATATCGGCGCCTTGGCGGTGCACGGTACGGTCAACGACGTGGCCATGCTCGGCGCCCGGCCCCGCTTCCTCACCGCGGCCTTCATCATCGAAGAGGGCTTCCTGGTGGCGGACCTCGAGCGCATCGTCACCTCCATGGCCAAAGCCGCCAAGGAGGCCGGGGTGCTCGTGGTGGCCGGAGATACCAAGGTGGTGCCCAAAGGTGCGGCGGACGGCATGTTCATCACCACCACCGGCATCGGTGAGGTGTTGGCGCAGCCCGCACCCAGCGGCCACCGGGCCCGGCCCGGAGACGCGGTGCTCGTGAGCGGCTTTCTGGGGGACCATGGTCTGGCCATCATGGCGAGCCGCGAAGGCCTTTCCTTCGACGTGCCGGTGGTTTCCGACTGTGCGAGCTTAAATGGCCTGGTGGAGGCCGTGCTTGCGGCGGTGCCCGAGGTGCACGTGCTGCGCGACCCCACCCGCGGCGGCCTCATCACCACCTTGAATGAAATCGCCGCCCAATCGGGCGTGGAGATCCAGGTGGAGGAAGCGGCCGTGCCGGTGCGGCCGGAAGTGGCTTCCGGATGCTCTTTCTTGGGGCTCGATCCGCTCTATCTCGCCAACGAGGGCAAACTCGTGTGCCTGGTGCCTGAGGCGCATGGCGACGCCGCCCTGGCGGCCTTGCGCGCCCATCCCTTGGGCCGGCACGCCGCACGCATCGGTACGGTTGCGGCCGGCCCCAGCCGGGTGGTGATCACCACGCCCTTGGGCGGCCAGCGCCTGGCGGATATGCTGGAGGGCGAGCAGCTGCCGCGCATCTGCTGATGTCCGTCTTTGTCGCCCTGGATTTCGAGACCGCGGACGGCAGCCGCGAGAGCGCCTGCGCCGTGGGCCTGGTGCGGGTGGAGGCCGGGCGGGTGACGGCGCGGCTGGCGCGTCTCATCCGGCCCCCGCACCTGACCTTTTCGCCGTTTTGCGTCCGCATTCATGGCATCACCCCGGCCATGGTGGCCGATGCCCCGGATTTTGGGCAGTTGTGGCCGCAGATCGCCCCCCTTGTGGCCGGAGCGCGGTTTCTGGCCGCCCACAACGCGCCCTTCGATCGCGCCGTGCTTGCCGCCTGCTGTGGGCGTTACGGCATCCCCATTCCGGCAGTGCCCTTCGTCTGCACGGTGCGCCTTTCCCGCAAGGCATGGAATCTTCCTTCCGCAGCCTTGCCTGCGGTGTGCCGGCACTTGGGCATTTCCTTGAAGCACCACGACGCCGCTTCCGACGCATGGGCGTGCGCGCGCATCGTTTTGGCCATCCAGAAGGATGCGCCCGAGCTGCTTTCCCCCTATTTCGATCATCCTTGATTTCGGAGAATACGATGCTTTCTTCCAGCGAGATCCGGGCCAAGGTCTTTTTGACCATACTGGGTAAATTCCAATGGAGTGAACCGCAGCGCCACGAGGCCATTCGCGAGTATCTTCTCGTCACGCTTCCCAATATCACCCCCGACGCCGCCACCCGCTTGGCGGAGCTGGTGCCGGCGCTCATGCCCAAGCTCTACGAGAAATGGATTTCCGCATTTGTGGACCGGCTGCTGGAGACCATCCCGGATGCCCAACTGCAGGTGCTCGTGAGCGGTGGGGAAGAAAACGACGCGGCCTTGTGCCTGGTGTTTCTCATGTTCCTGGAGTCCGCCCGCATGGAGGCGCAGATGGAGGCCGACTTGCGGGAGTACGCCGCCGCCCATGCGACCGATCCGGACATGGGCGATCTCGTGGCCCAGTATCTGCGCGCCAAAGTGGCGGAACTGGCCCGGGAGGCCCGGGGGACGGTGCAGTAGATCGGCGTTGCGGGTGCCCCTTTTCGGGGTGGTCTGACTCCGGCGTCGTCACAGGGCTCTGCGGCCCAGGGTGCGGTCCACCACCTGGCGGACGTCCGCCAGACATCAGCGGCCTTTGGGATTGGTGGTGGCGCAGCTGCAGCCGCCCTGGGCCTTTTCACGCACAATACCTTCCATGATGGTGCTTCGGCCATGGGCCCGGACGTCGGCGATGATGTCGGCCTCGGTATAACCGAAGCAAAAGCAGATGGTCGGCGATGGGGCGGACATGGGACCTCCTTGGAGATGCGGCTGGTTTTTCTCCCCCATGCCGTGACCTGCTGTCTCCAGGGTCTCAACCAGGAAAATTCCTCCTGATTTTGTTCCTCAAGGATTCCTTCTTGTGCTGCGCCCGCTGGTGGGCATCATGGCGTTTTGCCAGCAATCACAAGGAGGACGACGATGGAGACACGCGACGTATTGGGCGAGGGACTGGCGCGCATGCTCAAGGGTGGGGTGATCATGGACGTGGTGAGCCCGGAGCAGGCGGTGGTGGCGGAGCAGGCCGGGGCCTGCGCGGTCATGGCCTTGGAGCGGGTACCGGCGGATATCCGCGCCCAGGGCGGGGTGGCGCGCATGTCCGACCCTGGGCTCATTCGCGAGATCATGGCTGCGGTGAGCATTCCGGTCATGGCCAAATGCCGCATCGGCCATTTCGTGGAGGCCCGCATCCTGGAGGCCGTGGGCGTGGACTACATCGACGAGAGTGAAGTCCTGACCCCGGCGGACGAATCCCATCATATCGACAAGCGTAGCTTTCGCGTGCCCTTTGTGTGCGGCTGCCGTGACCTGGGTGAGGCCCTGCGCCGCGTTGCCGAGGGCGCGGCCATGATCCGCACCAAGGGTGAGGCGGGTACCGGGGATGTGTCCGAGGCGGTGCGCCATGCCCGCTTGGTGCAGGGGGCCATCCGGCGTCTGTGCTCCATGGCCGAGGACGAAGTGGCCGCCTACGCCAAGGAGCTGCGCGCTCCCCTGGATCTGGTGTGGCAGACGCGCCGGCTCGGCCGCTTGCCGGTGGTGCATTTTGCCGCGGGCGGCATCGCCACGCCGGCCGATGCGGCGCTCATGATGCACTTGGGCATGGACGGGGTGTTCGTGGGCTCCGGCATCTTCAAGAGTGCAGACCCGCAGGCCCGCGCCCGGGCCATTGTCCAGGCGGTCACGCATTTTGCCGATTTTGAGAAACTCGCCGAGATCAGCGCCGGCCTGGGCGAGGCCATGAGCGGCGTGGCGGTGCAGCAATTGGCGGACGCGGCCCGTCTGGCGCAGAGGGGCTGGTGATGCGCATCGGAGTGCTGGCCCTGCAAGGGGGCTTTGCCGAGCACGCCGCGGCCCTTGCGCGTTTGGGCATTGCGCACCGGCAGGTGCGTGTCCCCAAGGACCTGGAAGGGCTCTGCGGCCTCATCATCCCCGGCGGAGAGAGTACCAGCTTGGGTATCCTTGCCGCCGCCGGCGGGCTCGTGGAGCCGCTGCGCTCCTTCGCCGCCACGCGGCCGGTGTGGGGGGTGTGCGCCGGATTGGTGTTCTTGGCCCGGGATCCGGGGCGCCATCAGACCACGTTGGGGGTGATGGACATCCAGGTGGCGCGCAACGCCTATGGCCGCCAGCGGGAGAGCTTTCAGGCCGAGGTGCAGGTGGCGGACCTGGGAGCCTTCCCTGGGGTGTTCATCCGCGCCCCGCGCCTGGTGGCCTGGGGGAAGGCCGTGCTCCCCTTGGCCTGGCGTGGGGATGAGGTGGTCGGCGTGCGCCAGGGAATGATCTGGGCCACGGCCTTTCATCCGGAACTCACCGCCGACACGCGCCTGCACGCCCTGTGGGCGCAGCAGTGCCGTTGACAGGGGCGCGTTCCTCGCGCACCTCTGCCTGTCAAGAAATGCGTGCGGAGGTCGCTATGTCCCTTTTGATCCGTGGGGCCCTGCTCCCCGAAGGGGTGCGGGACGTGCTCATCGAAGATGGCCGCTTTGCCGCCATCGCCCCGGAGATTTCCCTGCCGGCGGACGAGGTGCTGGACGCCCGGTCCTTGGCCCTGTTCCCGTCCTTCTCCAATGGCCATACCCATGCGGCCATGACGCTCCTGCGCGGCTACGCCGACGACATGGAGCTCCATTCCTGGCTCTCCACCAAGATTTGGCCCTTTGAGGCCCACTTGAGCGCCGAAGACGTCTATTGGGGGGCCAAGCTCGCCTGCCTGGAGATGATCAAGACCGGCACCACCTTTTTCGTGGACATGTACTGGCACCCGCGGGCCACGGTCCGCGCCGCCGTGGAGATGGGACTGCGCGCCGGGGTGTGCGGGGCCTTTTTCGATTTTGGCGACCCGGCACGCGCCGAGGCCATGCGTCGGCAGGTGACGGACCTGTACACGCAAAGCCTGGAGGATCCGGATTCGGTCTTCTTCGTGGTGGGTGCTCATGCCATCTATTCGGTGTCGGCGCCGTCGCTGGTGTGGTTGTCGGACTTTGCCCGGGAGCGCGGTCTCATCCTCCACCTGCATCTTTCCGAGACGCGCAAAGAGGTGGAAGACTGCGTGCGGGAGCACGGGGTGCGGCCGGTGGTGTACCTGGACCGCCTTGGGGTGCTCGGCCCGCATGTGGTGGCGGCCCATGGGGTCTGGCTGGACGACGCCGAGCGGGAGCTCCTTGCCCGCCACGGGGTGGGGGTGGTGCATAGTCCGGTATCCAACATGAAACTGGCCTCCGGGGCTTTGGACTACGGTGCGCTGCGTCGCGCCGGAGTGCGGGTGGGCCTGGGCACCGATGGCTGTGCGTCCAACAACAACTTGGACATGCGCGAAGAGATGAAGGTCTCATCCTTGCTCGCCAAGCTGTTGAGCGCGGACCCGTGCGCCCTGCCGGCGGCGGAGGCCCTGTATACCGCCACCCGCGGCAGTGCGGAGATCTACGGCCAGGAATGTGGCCGCCTTGCCGTGGGCGCACCGGCGGACTGTATTTTGGTGCGCCTCGACGACACGTGCATGACTCCGGTGCATAATGTGGTTTCCAATTGGGTGTATAGCGGGGGCCGCGTCCTCTACACCATCTGCGCGGGGCGGATCCTCATGCGCAACGGCGTGGTGGATGGTGAAGACGAGATCTTGCGTGAAGCCCGAAGATGCGCCGCCCACCTGTGCGAGAAGGCCCAATGCACCCCGTGATCATCGTCTATACCGGGGAGGGCAAAGGCAAGACCTCGGCCTGCGTGGGCCAGGCGGTGCGGGCCCGAGGACACGGCATGACCGTCGCCTTCGCCCAGTTCATGAAGCGTCCCCATCAGGCCGGGGAGCAGCGCTTTCTGGCCGAGTTCTTGGGCGAGCGTTTTTATGCCGGTGGGCTCGGATTCTTGCGCCGCAGCGAGGATTTTCCCGCCCACCGCGCCGCAGCGCAAACGACCCTTGCCTGGGCGCACGCCCAGGTGGACTCCGGCTGCCGGATGCTCGTTTTGGACGAGGCCGTCTATGCCTTGGGCTATGGGCTGCTGGAGCGCTCGGAGCTGGAGGCCGTGCTCGACAGCGCTCGTGCCGCTGCCTGCCATGTGGTGCTCTCGGGCCGCGGGGCGCCGTCGTGGCTGGTGGCCCGGGCCCATATCGTCACCGAGATGCTCCCGCTGCGCCACGCCTACGCCGAGGGTGTCGCGGCGCAGGCCGGGGTGGAGTTCTGATCGTTACGGCAACGAGCGCGAAGGAGCGGCGATGATGGTCTGGCCGCAGTGGCGGCAGGCGCCGTCGCGAAGGGCCATTTCTGTTACGTGAAACCCCAGGCGGCGGATGACGGTGTGGCCGCAGCCCGGGCAGAGGGTGTCTTCCAGCCCTGCTTCCCGCACGTTTCCCACGAACACGAAGTGGAGTCCCGCGGCCCGGCCGATGTCGCGCGCCCGCAGCAAGGTGGCGCGGGGTGTGGGCGGCACGTGGGGCATTTGGTGGCATGGGTGGAAACGGGAGACGTGCCAGGGGGTGTGGGGCCCGAGTTCTTGGGCAAGGAAGCGGGCGATGCTGGTGAGCTCCGCGTCGCTGTCGTTATGGCCGGGAATGATCAGGGTGGTGACCTCCACATGCCACCCCATGCGCCGCATGGCCACGAGGTTTTTCTGCACCGTGACCAGACGGCCGCCGCAGATATTGCGGTAGAAGCCCTCGCTTCCTGCCTTGAGGTCGATGTTGGCGGCGTCGATGCGTTCGCCAAGGAGCTTCAAGGCCTGGGGGCTTTGAAAGCCGTTACTCACCAACACCGTGGCGAGGTGACGCTGCCGGCACTGGTCCGCTGTGGCCGCCACAAGCTCGAGGAACACCGTGGGTTCGGAGTAGGTGAAGGCCACCGAGGCACAATCCAGGCGTCGGGCGGCCTGGGCCAGCTCGGCCGGGTCCACTTCGTCGCCCTGGATGGGGCCGCGCACGCAGGAAAGACTCCAGTTTTGGCAGAAATGGCAATGGAAATTGCAGCCTTGGGTGCCCAGGGAGAGGGTCGTGGTGCCTGGCAGAAAATGGAAGAGCGGCTTTTTCTCGATGGGATCCACGTGGAGGGCGGCCACCCGGTAGCCCACCAGGGAAACCAATTGCCCACCTTCGTTGGCGCGCACCTGGCAGCGGCCGCGCGCACCTGGACTCAGGCGGCAGAAATGTCCGCAGGCCTGGCAGAGGATATTGCCTGCGGCAAGGGGCTTTCCGAGCAGGGCCGGGCGCATGGGCTACTCCGTGGCCGGCAGGAGCACGCGGGGCGGCTTGGGCGCAGGCGGCTGCACCTCCAGATCCAAGTGCAGTTCGGGGGCCAGGAGGATGGGGCCTTCGTGACGGGGCGCCTGCGGGGTGACGCGGATGGACTCTTCCGTGGCGTTGTCGGTAAAGAGAATGCTTTCCTGGTCGAAAAAGCCCTGGGTCTCGGCCTGGGGAGTGCTTTCCATGACGATGCCTTGGGCGTGGGCCCAGGGGACGGCGGTCAGGGCGAAGGCCAGGGCCGCAAGGCAGACAGTTGCTTTACTTGAAGGGGTGGGGCGCGTATTCATGAAAGCCTCCTGGGGCGTTGACGTGTCCAGCGTATCCGATGCCGCCCCATGGAAGCAAGAGGGAGGAAGTTATGGAACATCGAGACCAGGCCTACAAGGCCGCTGGCGTGGACATCCAGGCGGGCAATGCCTTGGTGGAGCGCATCAAGAAGCATGTGGCCTCCACCCGCACCAAAGGGGTGATTGGCGATTTGGGCGGTTTTGGCGGACTCTTCAAGCCGGTGCTCGCCAACTATCGCGATCCGGTGTTCGTGGCCGCCACGGACGGTGTGGGGACCAAGCTGCGCATCGCCTGGGACCTGGGCCGTCACGACACCATCGGCATCGACCTCGTGGCCATGAACGTCAACGACATCGTGGTGCAAGGGGCCAAGCCGCTCATCTTTTTGGATTACTTTGCCACCGGCAAGCTGGACGTGGACGTGGCCGAGCAGGTCATCGCCGGCATCGCCGAGGGCTGCCGTCAGGCGGGCTGCGCCCTCATCGGCGGTGAGACCGCGGAGATGCCGGATTTTTATCGTCCGGGCGAATACGATCTCGCCGGGTTTTGCGTGGGGATCGTGGACAATGACCGCATCGTGGACAGCTCTTCCGTGGGCGTGGGCGATGTCGTCATTGGCTTGGCCTCCAGTGGCGTGCACTCCAATGGGTATTCGCTGGTGCGCAAAATCGTGGCGGAAAGCGGTGCTCGCTTGCAAGACCCGCTCGCCGACTCGGACCAGAGCTTGGGCGAGGCGCTGCTCACTCCCACACGGATCTATGTGGATACGGTGCTTCACCTGCTGCGGGACTTCGAAATCCACGCCATGGCCCACATCACGGGCGGCGGGTTCTACGACAATATTGTTCGGGTCCTGCCCCGGGGAACCATGGCGCATATCACCTTTGGCGCCTGGCCCGTGCCGCCGGTCTTCCGCTGGCTGCGTGAGCGCGGAGGGCTGTCCTGGGAAGAGATGCTCCAGATCTTCAACTGCGGGGTGGGGTACGTGCTCATGGTCAAAAAGACCCTGGCCCAGGAGATACTGGATCGTCTTCATGCCCTGCACTGTCCTGGATGGATCATCGGCGAGGTGCGGGAACGGCCAGAGGGCGCGGCGGCGGTGCATATCGCCATGTAGTCCTGTCCGAGGGATTGGAGAGAAGGCGCCGTACGGCGCCTTCTCTCTTAGGGCCCCGCGGGCCGGGCGGATGCCACAGGTGGCTTCAGAAGGTGGGTGTGCTCCGGTCGGTGGGTGCGCGGGTCGGTGGCTTTTCCGTGCCCTGGCGTGAACAGGGGCTGCTGCGGTAATTTCCGAGCTCAGGGGGCGTTATGCCGGAAAGGTGGCGGGCGGCTTCATGCGCGGTGGAAGGTGCGCGCCGCCATCTCTAGTAATAATACCAGATGCTCGCGTAATCCTGGAGATTTTCCCCCAGCGCCTGCAACTTGGCAAGGTATTCGAGGATGGGGATGTCCTCGCCGACGTACGACTCTCGCTCCACGATGTTCTTTTCCCAGGGATGGAACTCGTACACCCGGGCGCCGTCTTCTTTGATGGCGACGAGATCGCGGTTTTGGAGAGCGCGCACATAATTTTTTCCCAATCCCGGCACGTTGAATACCGGAGCGTCGGTGCGGTGCAGCCCCGGAAGAAGGCGGGCTTCTTCTTGTTGCTCCTGAAGGATGCGGGCCATGGGCACACGGAAGGCGTCGGTTTCTTTTTTCCCCTTCATGACAAAGGTGTAGTAAGGGTCCACTCCGCACTTTCTCAGAAGTGTGCGCAGCGCAGCGGCCTCGAATTTTCTGGAAACATAGAAGGTGTAGACGAGCTGGTTGTAGACACTGACGCCGTTGGTCTTGAGGCGGTTGACTGCCGCGACGAACTCTGGGGTCACTTCAGCAACGTGTTCCACATGGGTCATCACGCAGACTTCCCGTCGTCCGGGTTGCCGGAGCGAGCCAAGGAAGCGGGCCAGGTCGTCGGTGATGCGCATGGGCAGCGTCACCGGAATACGGGTGCCGATACGGATGCACTCCACATGGTCGATGGCGGCAACGGCCTGGAGGATGCGCATCAGGACGCTATCGCCCAGAGCGAGTGGATCGCCGCCGGTGACGAGGACCTCTTTGATGGCAGGGTGGGTGCGGATCCACTGGAGGGCGCGATCCAAGGCATCTTTTCTTGCCATGGCGTTGGGGGCCATGGCGGGTTTGATCTCCCAATTGCGCTGGCAATACACGCAGATCTGCGGACACGTGTTGAATGGCTTCAAGATCACGACCCGGGGATATCTTCTGGTGATGCAGTCCACGGGGGAGGTGTCGGCCTCGCGCATGAAGTCCAGGGATTGGGCGTCACCTTGAGCGTATTTACGCATTTCTTGGACGTATTCCATTCCAGGAATCACTTGGGCGCGGACAGCCAAGTCTCTTTGCGCCTGTGGATCGTCATCCAGAAGGGATGCATAATATGGCGTTATGGCGAAAGGAATCGTATTGTGGTGCGCCAGCCGTAATGCTGATTCCTCATCGGGAAGGAGTGTTGCGCATTTTTTGATGTCATCTGGTGTCTTGAGTATGTTTTGCATATGCCAATGCCAGTCGTTCCACTGCGCATCGTCGGCACCAAGCGTGCGCAAAATATGTGCCTTTCTCGACATCCTCCGTTCTATGGCTTGCTCGGAGAGCCCTGTTTCGTAGCGCGATATATACGCGTCCATGGTTGTGGAGATCTCATCGAGTTCTTGAGAACGAATGATGGCCGCTTCTCTGCCTTTGATATCACCATAAAGAGATGGTTTTTTGATGGTAAACTGGGGCGATCCGCTAAGCCCATGAAGCAAGTGGGCAAGTTCTGCAAAGAAGCCTTCCTGGAGATCATCGCGAGTGACCCCATGGGCGATGTCGTGGAGGATTTTCGGGAAGGATATCCCGGAAATTTCTTCGGATCGTTTTGCAAGAAGCGAACGAAAGGCACGGGCGCAATCGCGGACGATGATGGACTGGGTGGTGGAGATGTCCTCGTAGTTTTGGGAGGAGAAGGTGTATTGTATTTCTGTGACTTTTTTATAGAGTATTTCTCTTGTCTCTTCTACATCTGAGGAATTTTGAATACACTGAAAAATCCATGGAAATTTGTCACGCACGTATGTGGCCGTGTATCTCTGCATCGTTCCTCCTGAAAAAGGGTCTTCTTCAGCGTTGAGCAGTTCGTGTACCGGCTTACAGGCGCGTGTGTCAAATGGCGGGGGGCTGTGGAGTGCGGGAGCGACGAGGGGGCTGGCGCTGCGTGTATCGGGTGTGGGGATGGGGGGCGCCTGTGTTGGGGGCAGCGGAGCGCGCAAGGGCCGGATTGCTCCGGCCCAAGGATACGTCGGTGTTTCGGGGGGGGAGTTAGAGCTTGCGGTAGCAGAACCACCAGTCGAAGCTGTCGGCCTGGCCGGTGCGTTCGGTGGCGGTTTTCACGTCTTTGGCCGGGGGGATGATGACCTTGTCGCCGATGAGCTCGTTGTTGGGCCAGCCTGCGGGGATGGCCACGCCGTGGGCATCGGAGGTTTGCAGGGCTTTGACGCAGCGCAGGATCTCATCCATGTTGCGGCCCACTTCCTGCGGGTAGTAGAGCATGATGCGCAGGAAGCCCTTGTCGTCCACGATGAAGACCGCGCGCACGGTGTTGGTGCCTTTTCCTGGATGCACCATGCCGAGTTTGGCGGCGACGCGGCCCATATCGTCGGCGATGATGGGGAACTGGATTTCTTCTTTGAGCTGTTCGCCAATCCACTGCACCCATTTGATGTGGGAAAACACCTGGTCGATGGACAGGCCGATGAGTTCACAATTCATGGCCTTGAATTCCGGATAGCGCTTCTGAAAGGCCACGAATTCCGTGGTGCATACCGGGGTGAAGTCCGCTGGGTGGGAGAAGAGGACGAACCATTTGCCTGCCATGGCCTCCGGCAACTTCATGGTGCCGTGGGTGGTGACCACTTCCATTTCCGGAAAGGCTTCGCCGAGCAGAGGGATACCAGACATCGCGTTTCTCCTTGTTTAGATGGTTGCGGATGGAGAGGAAGATTCCTGGGTGAGCAACCGGCCGGAGCGGGTCCAGGCCAGGATGCCGCCGGCCAGGGATTTGACATTGGCATAGCCGTGCTGCCGCAAAAACGAACCGGCCATGTTGGAACGGTAGCCGGAGCCGCAGTAGACCACGATCTCCTCGTCGGTGGGCAGGGTGCAGCAGGCGGCGAGGATTTCGGTGAAGGGTTGGTGTTCGGCCCCGGGGATGCGTCCGGCGGCCCATTCCTGGGGGGTGCGTACGTCCACGAGCCGGGGCGGTTGGGCGCCTTTGAGGCGTTCGGCCAGTTCATGGGCGTTGATTTGCGTGAGGCGATGCACCGGACGGCCGGCGTTGATCCAGGCCTGGATGCCGCCGGCCAGGTATCCGAGAATGTTGTCGTAGCCGATGCGGATAAGCTCGGTGCGCATGGTGGCAAAGCCTGCGGCGTCGGCGACCACGAGGAGGATCTGCGCCTTGGGGTCCACCACCATGCCCACCCAATTGGCCAGGGACTTTTCCAGACCGATGTTGAGGGCCCCGGGGATGTGCCCTCCGCCGAAGGCGACGCCGTCCCGGGCGTCGATGATGACGGCTCCGGCCTCCATGTGGCGGGTGAACTCGTCCACGCTCAAGGCAAGCTCCCGCGGGCAGCGCTCGAGAAGCGGCGCGCCTTTGGCGTTGGTGGCGATGATGTGGGTGAAGCTCTTGGGGCGCACGGGAAAGTCCTGGCGCATGGCCGCGGCAAAGGCCTCGCGAGAGTCGAACTGCAGGCGCGGGTTGTGGCGGCGTTCATAGCCCAGGGTGGTGCTGGTCTTGGGGCTCATGCCCTTGCCGCACAGGGAGCCGGAGCCATGGGCCGGGTAGACCTCCAGGTGATCGGGCAGGGCGCCGAGCTTCACGAACAGGGAGTGGTAGAGGTTGGCGATCTGCTCTTCGAGTACGGCCTCGCCCACGAGATCCGGTCGCCCGATATCGCCCACAAAGAGCAAATCTCCGGTGAGGATGAGCCAAGGTTCGGCAGAGCGGGCCAGGTCCGAGACCAGGATGGAGAGGGAGTGGGGCGTGTGCCCTGGGGTGTGGATGACCTCGAGCCGGGCCGATCCGGCTGTGAGCACCGTGCCTTCCGGCAGGGGGGTGAACGGGAAAGAGACCGGGGAGTCCGGGTGCATGGCGATGGGCGCACCGGTGCGGGCCGCCAGCTCATGGGCCCCGGAGACGTGGTCCGCGTGCACGTGGGTGTCGATGATGTGGGTGATGCGCATGCCCTCATCCCGGGAGATCTGCAGGTATTCGTCGACGTCCCGCTTGGGGTCCACGACGATCATCTCCCCGGCGGCAGGGCAGCCCAGCACGTAGGAAAAGCAGCCGAGGCCAGGGACACGGATTTGTTGAAAATACATGGGATACTCCTTGGTAGGGTTCGTGACGTCAAATTCTTATTGAGAACTTTTAGTAATTGTCAAGGTTTTTCAAAAAACAGCGGAAGGCTTGGGGAGGCCAAGATATGGCGTCCTGGAATCGTCTCAAGCCTAGGGACGACTTTGACAGGTGTGTACCCCTTTTCGCCGGGTATTGTCAAAAACTGGAGGAAAGCGGGAGGAAACGGAGTGTTTGTCAGCCGGCAAGATCCACCAGGGTGCCGGTGGAGCGCAGCAGCAAGCGCAGGAAGACCTCTTCGATGGACAGGGTGGGGGTGACGCGCCGGGCCTCGGCGGCCTGGGCCAGGAGGTCCGATTGGGCCTGGAGTTGGCTTGCGTGGCCGGTGAGGTTTTCCTCGCGGCGCGTGTAGATGTCCGCCAGAGTCTCGGTGCCGGTGATGGCGGAAGACAAGGCGGTGATGGCATTTGCTCGGGCCGTGGGGTCGCTCAAGTCGGCGTTGATGGTGGCCCAGTCGAGGACACTGGTGTCGTCCAGGCGCTGGAAGGCGATGAAAAAGCCGTCCTGGGGCAGCCCCTGGATATAGACCCGGCCTTGGGCGTCGATGCGGTCTGTGGGCCAGGTGCTGCCGTTGAGCAAGGGGATCCCGTTGTACTCGGTGGTATCCACGATGCTTTGCAGCTTGGCGTAGAGGGGGTCATACTGCGTCTGGGCCACTGAAGCGGAGATAGTGCCGGCGTCCACGGCATCGGCGAGGTCTTTCATCTCCTGGAGGATATCCTTCATGCTCCCTACGCTGCTGGCCGCCATGCCCACCATGCTGGCTGCTTCGCGCACGTTGCGGGCGTTTTGGCCGATGCTGCGGGAGTCTGCCCGCAGCCGTCCGGTGATGGCCTCGTCCGAAGGGTTGGTGAGGGGAATGAGCGGGGGCTTTCCCAGGACCATGCGCCGCAGATTGGCCCCCACGGTGGAGCCCTGGAAGTAGACATTGAGCAGCCAGTCCTGCTGCCAGAGGGCGTTGGCGGTGTCGGCGATGAACAGACGCTCGAAGTCGGTCAGGGCCATGGATGCTCCAGGAGGATAGAAGTACACGTATTCTATCGGCTGGGCGTGGAAGATCTTTACCCGTGGTCGTAACGCACCCATTCGAGGCAGAGCCCCTGGGCGGGCGCGGTGCTCGGCGCGGCCTTGCGGTCACGCGCTGCCAGGATGCCCGGCACCGCTGCTTCGGTGATGCGGCCACGGCCCACGGCCACGAGCAGCCCCACTATGTTGCGTACCATTTGTTTGAGAAAGCCATTGGCCTCAAAGCGTAGGGTCCATTCCCAGGGGGTCGGGCCTGGGGAGCGGGTGATGGTCGTCAGGGTGCGGCAGGTATCCCGCACCGGGGTGCCGGCGTTTTGGAAGCTGGCAAAGTCGTGGGTGCCTACGAGATGGCGGGCGGCCGCGTCCATGGCCGCGAGGTCCAGGGGACCGGTGGCCCAGGTGAAGGGGCGGCGCTGGGGAAGCACAAAGGCCGGCTCGGTCCACAAGGTATAGCTGTACTCCTTGGCGGTGGCGCTGAAGCGGGCATGAAAGTCCGCATCCACTTCGCTGGCTTCGCGCACGCAGATGTCGCCGGGCAGCACCGCGTTGAGGGCCCGCTGCCAGGGGATGTGGCGTTTTTCGTGGGCAACGTCGAAATGGGCCACCTGCCCCACGGCGTGGACCCCGGCGTCGGTGCGGCCGGCCCCGTGCACCCGCGTGGGGACGCCCACCAGGCGCTCGAGGGCGGCTTCCACGGTCCCTTGCACCGTGGGGCCGTGGGCCTGGAGTTGCCAGCCATGGTAGTGGGTGCCGGTGTAGGCCAGGATGAGGCGGATGCGCGGCACTACTGGGTCCCGAAGGGCGTTTGCAGGCGGGTGAGGGCCTCGGAGAGTTTGGCCGCCTTGTCCGGCCGCACGGTGGAGAGGATTTCTCCGGCCTTGCGTCCGGTCATGCCTGCCAGGATTTTGACGGCGATGGCTTCGTCCAGGGATTCCAGGGTCTGGCCTGCCTGCTGTGGCTTCATGTTGCTGTAGACGTCCACCAGGTGGCGGATCTTTTCGTCCTTGAGCACGTCGGCCTTGTCGAGCAGGGCCTGTACCTGGGCTTGCAAGGTTTTGAGCTCCTGGAGTTTGCGGTCCAGCTGTTCTTCCAGGGCGCGCAGGCTGGCTTCCCGCTGGTTTAGGGCCTGCTCGCGTTCGCGCAGTTCCTGGAGCCGCACGGGGAGCGGCGTGTCGTCGGATGCGTTGGAGGGCGATGCGGCGGGGGCGGCTGGGGCCGGCGGCGCCGAAGCATTGTCCTGCGCAGCTTGAGCGGGTGCCGGCAGGGACGGGGCCCAGGCAAGGGTCGCAATGGCGCCGAGCTTCACCAGGGCCAAGAGCGCCAGCAGGGCGAAAAGCCTAGTCATCCCGACGGCAGTACGCCAGGGTCGCGGTTTCGTCGAGGGTGCATTGGTTGCGGCGGTTTTCTTCATAGGTGTGTCGCTGCAGGTGGCGGTGGCGGAGTTTATCCACGAGGCGGCGCTCCATGGAGCGCTGCTGCAGTTGTTTTTGGCAGGATGCGACGGCTGCGGCAAGCTCGTCAAGGCGGCGCAGACTGGCGGCGCGTTGTTCGGTAAGGCGTTGGACATACGGCTGCCAGAGCCAGAAATCCGCCGCGCACCGGGCCTCTTGGCGGAGGCTCGAGCGCGCGGTCTCCAGGTCCTCTTCGAGACGCTTCAGGCGCAGGCGTTCGGCGGCCAGGGCGCTTTCCGCTTGGGCCAGGGCGAGTTTCGCCTCGTCTTCGAGGCGCTCGCGGTAGTTCAGGACTTGCTGCAGACGGAAGCGAAAGGGCGGCATGGACAGCTCCAGAAGATGGTTGCCGAAGACTTTAGCAAGATTCGTGCACGCTGCGGCGGTATGCCTGGGTTTCTTGAAGGCTACCGGGATCAGCGGTTGGGCGGCGAAAAAAGCGCGGGAAGCGGCGCCGTGGAGCGTTGCCGTTCGTAAAGGAGGAGATGCCCATAACGGGCGCGAAGGAAATAGCCTTGCAGCATCCCGATGCGGGCCAGGGGATGCACGCGGGTGATGCGGTCATCGCCCAGGCTATCCACGAGCACGAAGCGGGCAAAGAGGGCGGGGGTGCGCACCGCGCTTTCGAATTCGTATTCGTAGGGCAACAGAAAGCGTTGGGGGCGGCCTTCCAGATAGACCACGGGAAAGAGGCGGGTGTCGTCGAGGAGCACTGTGCCGGCCTCGGCACGCAGCGTGGCGACGAGGTTTTGGGTGGATGACCAGGTGCTGGGCGCGGGAAGGCCGTGGAGCGCGCGATACAGGGGTTGGGTGTCGTCCACGAGGCTGGTTCCCCAAGTCCAGAAAAAGGCCACGGCCAGCGACAGGGGCAACAGCGTGCGCGGGGTCCCTAGGGTGCAGGCGGCGCAGTCCGGAGTGCCGTGGCTCACCACGGCGCAGGCCCAAAACAGGGGGAGAACGGTGGCGTTCGCCGGGGTCCCCAGTGTCCCTTGGAGGATCACCCACGCCGCTGGAGTGGCCAGCAAAGCCAGGGTGGCAGGCCAGCAGCCGGGGCGGCGGCGCAGCACATCCACGGTGGCGAGGAACCATGGCGCCAGGGCCAGGGCGTGGGTGCGCACAAAGAGCGCCGCGTGTCGCAGTCCGGCATCAAGTCCCGGGGGGTACGCGGCGCTTTCGGCGAGGGCGGTTTTCCAGCCTGCGAGAAAGGCCCACGGATCACCGAGAAAGATCCAGTTGAGATACACCCATCCGCCCACCATGAAGGCCGAGGGCATGAGCGCCGTGGTCAGGATGGCCGCTTTTTCCCGCATGTCTCGCGGCTCGCGAAGCAGCGGCAACACCATGAACGGGACCAGCACCACGGCTTCGTAGGCGGCAAGAAAAATGGCGGAAGACGTCAGCCCAAAGAGAAAGAGGTGCAGGGTGGCGCGGGTGGCGCAGTAGCGCCGAAGCCATACGAAGGAGGCGAGCAGCGCCCCGGTGAGCAGCGCCATGCGGGGGCTTTGCGTAAGGAGCCAAAGTCCGGGAGGAGTGGCGGCCACAAGCAGGGCAAGGCCGCGGGTGTACCCGTCCAGGGGGCTGTGGCGCATCCAGACAAGGAGCGCGCACAGAAGGACGCCGCCGATGGCCGCAGCACCCACGAGGGGACTGCGCAAGACGAGGACGAAGGCATATGGCAGCGGTGGAAAGACGAAACCGAGATTTTCCAGGAGCGGCGGGCGGCCGTGAAAGACGAGCAGGGCCTTTTCCCCCAGGTAGAGCAGTTCCCGCTCTCCGAGGCCAAGATCCATGAGCGCGGTGTTCCACACGCTGAAGACGATGGTGCTCGCTGCCCAGATTGCCAGGAGGAGCCACCTAGTGGGGCGCATTGACGCTGGTGAGCCCATGGTCGGTTTTTTCCCAATAAAACGGTTTGGACACCAGTTGCCAGAGCGCCTTGTACGCGGCGATGGAGTGGAAGAAGAGCCAGTAGAGGGGGTTGATGAGCGCCACCGGCAGGAGGCTGTAGAGTTTGCGCCGGTACACGGCGATCATGTTGAGATAGATGCCGAGGAAGTTGCCAATGATGAGGTTGAAAAGGCCGATATACACCAGAAGCGGCGGGAAGAATGGATCCAAGGCCTTGGTCCCGGTGCACAGCCACAGGAGAAAGACGCTCCAGACAATGGGATTGCAGAGAAAGAGGAGTGGTGTTCCCGCAACGAAGAGTTGGAATCCCAGCCAATTTTTGAGGCCGATGCGGCGCAGCATCCGGATGGGGTGGCGGTTGTAGACCAGTGCGGTCTGCATATAGCCTTTGATCCAGCGGGAGCGCTGGCGGATCCAGTTGCCATAGCGGCTATTGGCCTCTTCGAAGGTGGTGGAGTTGATGATGCCCACCTGAAACCCATTGGCGCAGGCACGGATGCCGAGGTCGGCGTCTTCGGTGACGTTGAAGGGGTCCCAGGCCCCGAGTTCCTTGAGGATGCGGGTGCGGAAGTGGTTGCTCGTGCCGCCCAGGGGGATGGGGAGCCGCAGGCGGTCGAGCCCGGGAAGGAGGTAGTCGAACCAGTAGGAATATTCCAAGGTGAAGAGCTTGGTGATGAGGTTTTCCCGGGCGTTGAAATAATTGAGGGCAGCCTGGAAGCACACGAAGTTTTCCGGGTGCTTGCGGAAGGCGATCACCGCCTTTTTGAGCTGATCCGGCTCCGGGCGGTCTTCGGCGTCATAGATGGTGAGGAATTCGCCGCGGCTGAAAAATACCCCGTAGTTGCAGGCCTTGGGCTTGGTCTTGGGCTGGGCGTTGGGCAGGATGATGAAGCGCCAATTGCCCGGCGGCGCTGCGGCCTTGGCCGCGGCCAGGGTCTCGGCGTCGTCTTCTTCCAGAAGGAGCAGGACGTCGAGCTTGTGCTGGGGGTAGTCCATGGCCTTGAGGGCGGAGACCAATTGGCCCACCACTTGAGGTTCGCGGTAGACGGGCACCAGGATGGTGTACACCGGAAGCTCATCGTCCCGCAGGCGGCGGACTTCCTCGTCCGTGACCGGCTGGGTCAGTTCCTGGCCGGAGCCGACGAGGCTCACTACCAGTTTGAAGAGGACGGAGATCAGAAAAAGGATTTGCACCGCGGCAAAGAAGATCTGCACCGCAAGCACGGGCTGGGCGGAGAAGAGGCCCAAGGCGGCGAAACCGAGGACCCCGATGGCCGCGATCTGGGCGCGGGTGAATACCGGGTTGGCGGATTCCTTGGGATCGCGAAAGAAGAGGCCGAGGATGGATTCATCCAGGAGTTCCTGGCCAAAGAGACGCTGGGTCAGGCGCAGAAAGTCGAGGTCCGTCACCAGGTGGAAGGAGAATTCCGAGACATCGGGAAAGGCTGCGGCGCAAAACGCTTTTTGATCCGTAGCGCACGGATAGTCGGTGAGCAGGATGAGGCGATCTTTCTCCCGGCGCCAGGGCAGGATATGGCGGGAGATGACCTCGCGCAGGGGAAGGGCGCGGGCAAGCTTGGGATCGGCATGCCGCAGCAGGGCGTCCACCCCTTCTGCGTGCAAGGGGATGCAGTAGTGTTTCCCCAAGGCGCGAAAGAGGTCCAGGCGTCGGATCTTCCCCAGGCTCATGAGGATCCAGCCCAGGCGGCCGCCGCGCTCCTTTTGGATGGCGAGGGCCTCCTCGATGTCTTCTGGCCTGACCAGTCCCAGGTGGAGGAGGACTTCTCCCAGCTGCGGGGCGTCTGTATCCCTAAAAGAGCACCCACACACCCACATAGGCCCCGCCGTCCAGTCCGGTGTTTTCCCCCCAGAGGTGCTGTTGCCAGGCTGCGGTCAGCCGCAGGCGCTCCGTCACGGGGATGACCGCGCCCAAGATCCCTTTGAGGAGCCGGTAGTCGGCCACGATGGTCTGGCCGCCTTCCTCGCGGTCTTCGCCGTTGCCGAGGCCGTAGTGGAGCTCCAGGGTGGCGAAGGGGGAGAGCCAGGGAAAGAGGTCGTAACTTCCCGTGGCCTGGGCCCGGAGCTGCTCCGAAGGGTAGCCTGCGTACCAGCGCAGGCCTGTTTGGGCCTCCAGGTAGCCGTTTCGTCCTGCGAAGACGAATCCGCGGCCGACCCATAAGGAGGGCTCTAGCCCGAGGCGGTCATAGCCCAGGCTGGGGGAGTCCTCCAGGCTGTAGCCTGTGGGGATGAAGGCCGTGAGCTGGGCGGAGAGGATGGTGGTATCACTTCTCCACAGGCTGCGGCGCCAGCCGAGCTCCAGATCCGCAAGGCCGGTGGTGGCGGCGTCCGTGGCCGAGTCCGTGAGGCGCTGGGCCAGGATGTTGACGGACACGGTGTCACGCTCGGTGAGTCCGTACTCCAGGTAGGGGTTGACCTCATACTTGGTGAACCAGCCGCCGCGCTGATGGATGTTTCCGTTTTCGTCGAAAAAGCGGTCCGTGGTGGTCACCAGCGTCTTGAGGGACACGAAGACGGCGCCTTCGGGTTGGACCCAGGCCCCGGCATAGGCCGAGACGCTCCACAGGACGAGGAGTATGGCGGTGTGGAGGATGGTCATGCGTGAGGCCTCCGTCCGGCTCGCAGGTACAGGATGATGAGCCCGGCGAGGAAAAGGGCGCCGAGGACTCCAAAGAGGATGAGGCGGTAGCGTGCGAGGTACCACAGCACGCCTTTGGCGGCGGGTTGCACGAGGGCAAACTTGTCACCGATTTCCAAAAACTGCCAAAGATCGTCGCGGGCGATCATGAGGTTGGCCCCGCCGGCGTTTTGCAGCAAGGAGGCGAGACGCTGCGGAAGGAGCGCCGGGCCACTGACGGCAAGCACGGGTCGGCCCTGAGGGTCGCGGAAGGTCTGCGCCAGAGAGGGGGGATCTTCTGGGGTAAAGCGGGCGAGGACCGCCCCGGTGAGGGGGTTGCGGATTTCCGTGGGTTCGAGAGGCAAGGCTACAGGGGTGATCCCCGGCAGCGACAGGTCGTCGGTGAGGACAAAGCCGCCGTGGGATGCGTCCTGCGGCGTGGCCATGTGGAGATGGAGCGCAGTGGGATTTTGCCGGCCCAAGGCCTGGCAGAGGGCCACGAGATTGGGGGTATACTGAGCGTGGTCCTTGGAGGAGACCACCAGGCCGTCCCCGAGGGCCTGGGCGGCGAAGGAGGCCAGGGAAAGCGGGGGCGCGAACAGTTCCCCTTGGACTTCCACAAAGGAGTCCCCGAGCAGGCTTGCCTCGAGCACGGGCTGGGAGGGGCCGGCGCATGCCCCGGTTTGCGGGGTGTAGCGGAAGACCACCTCGAGGAGGTTGGCACCGTGCAGCAGGCGGCCGGGAATCTCCACCCGCAGGAGACGCCGGGAGGCAGATCCGCGCAGTTCCTGGCTTTCGAGCACATGACCGTTGAGGCGAAGGATGACGGCGGCCTGGTCCTTTTCCGGGACGGCGCTGTGGGAGAAGGAGAGCCCCGCAACCAAGACCCGGGGCCAGGCGCCCAGTTGGGCCACGTCCAGACGGATGGGGATCACCAAGTCCCCCTGGCCGCGCACCGTGGCTCCGGTCTGTCCCAGGGTGGCCAAGGGGATGGTGGCCGCCGGGAGGGCGCTGGGCGGCTGGGCAGCGTTCGCCGCGCGGACGCCCTGGGTGAGGAGTGCGGGCGTCCACTGTAAGGCGATGAGCTGCGCCCCTTGAGGAGAGAGGTAGAGGGTGGACCCGGTCCAGAGGATGTCCTGGGGGATGTCGGCCACCACGATGCTGGGGCCAAATCCGGGAGCGGCGGCCAGCTCCACCACATCATCCCGCCAGGCCAATTGGCCCATGGCGGCGGCCAGGCGGCAGACGGCCTCCAGATACGGTCGGCCATTGGTGCGCTGGATGAGCCGTGCGCCCAAAAGGGCGGCCTCGAGGACTGCGCCCCGCACCGTGCGGGCTGGGGTCGTGCGCACCACATCCAGGGCCGAGGACGGGTCGATGCGCATCCAGAGCGCCCCGCTTTGGGCATCCAGGCAGCGGTCTTCCGTGATGGAGAGGGTGCCGCGGATTTGAAACTCCACCACTTCGCCTTGGGGCAGCGCCGCCAGTGGATCGAGCGGGACTTCGAGGTTCATGGCTTCGCCGCGTACCGGCGCTGCCATGAGCGGCATCCCTTTGGCCCATACCTCCACCCGGGAGGGAGCACGCAGCCCTGGAGGAAAATGGAGTTGCAGCAGTATGCGGCTTCCCCGGGCTTCTGCCCCTTCGAGCCAGGGCAGGCGCAGGGTGAAAAAGGGGTCCACGCCCTGGGCCACGCGCGGCGCATCCCACCCCAGGGAGGCCAAGGTGATGCGCTGTCGCCACGGCCGCCACTCGTGGGTTTGGGGTGCCGGCAGAAAGACGGCAGCGGCTCCGGCAAAGGCGGCGGCCAGTGACTGTGCCTCCTCCTGATGGAGAAACGCCCCGGCGTAGACGATGCCGTCCCGTTCCCACACCCCTGGTCCGAAGACCGGCGGTCCGGCGAGGCGGACGCTCCATACCGATTCGTTGGGCGCCGCAACGCAGGGGGCGGCAAGTACGAGTCCCAGAAGCAAAGCCCAAAGCGCACGATACATACTCCCTCCTGTGGATACTGCAGTCCTATACTGCCCAAAAATACGCTTTTGGACAAGAGAGAATGCGGAACGCGCGGATGAGCTCCGCCTGGGATCATCCCATGGAGGCCGTGGCCGGCTGGGCCATGTGCGCCGGGATAGGGGCAGCCACCACCTCACCGCGTACCGTCACGTTTCCCTGGACGGAGATTTCCACCTGCACCACGGCCTTGCGGCCGCGACGTTCCGTGAGACGGGCGGTCAGTTCGAGGGGCGGCCCCAGGGGGGTGGGGCGGAGGAACTGGACCTGCAAGGAGGCGGTCACCAGGCGCGGCGGATGCCGGGGGTCATCGGCGATGGCCGCCGCCGCGGTGGCCACTCCGTGACAGTCCACCAATGAGGCCAAAAGCCCGCCGTAGACGAATCCCGGCACAGCGGTGTGTTCGGGTTTGGGGGTAAAGGTGGCGTGGCCGACGGCGCCGTCCCAGAAAGTGGCGACCCCCAAGGCCTGGGGGTTGCTTACCCCGCATCCATAGCAGCACTGGTACTGCGGAGGGTAGCAGTTTTGAATATGGAGAGGTTCCATGGAAAGAGCGATCCTTGTGGAGACGAAGATGGTGGGCCCACCAGGGCTTGAACCTGGAACCATCCGGTTATGAGCCGGGGGCTCTGCCAGTTGAGCTATGGGCCCGCTGTGGCCGCGCTGGTTAGGGCGCGGCTTGGGGTGGCGTCAAGGCTGTTTGCGCCGTTTTTTGACGTAGTCGATGGCGGAGCGGGCGGCGATGGCCCCTTCGCCCACAGCCACACTGATTTGGAGAAAGCGCCCGACACAGTCGCCGGCAGCGAAGACCCCGGGGACATTGGTCCGCTGCTCGCAGTCGGCTTCCAAAAAGACCCCGTTGCGGGTCAGACCCAGGGTGTAGGCAAAGTCCGAGGAGGACGCCTCCCCCATGGCCACGAACAGACCGTCCACGTCCAGGGTGGTGCCGTCATCGAAGCGCACCTGTTCCAAAAACTTGTCGCCTTCCAGGGCCTGGATGCTCGTGGTGCGGATGGGGATGTTCGCCTCTTCCAGGCGGCGGCGGAAATCCGCGTTCATGGCGGGTTCTTTTCCCTGGGTGCACAGGGTGACCTTGGGGGTATACTGGAGGAGTTCCAGTGCCTGGTTGGCGGCGAAATTGCCTTCTCCCACCACGAGCACGGGCTTGCCGCGTACGAAATAGCCGTCGCAGCTCACACAATAGGATACGCCCTTGCCTTCGAAGCGGGCGAGGTCGGGGATATTGGGCCGCACGCGGGACACGCCCGTGGCGAGGATGATGGCCTGGGCATGGACCGTGCCTGCTTCGGTCACCACCTCAAAGCTGCCGTCGTCGAGGAGGTGGATGGAGAGCACCCGTTCGCAGCGGATCTCCGCCCCGAACTTGGCCGCCTGGATGCGGCCGCGCTCGATGAGCTCCTTACCCGAAATGGTCTCGGTAAAGCCGAAGTAGTTGTCGATGGCGTAGTCTCCGGCCACCTTGGGCGCGCAGCCCAGAATGAGCGTATCCATGCCGGCGCGTGCGGTGTAGATGGCGGCGGAAAGCCCGGCCGGGCCCTGGCCGATGATGAGAACGTCTACGTGTTGGTCCACACGAGCCTCCTTAAAATTTGTAGCCGATGGTGCGCAAGAACGCCCGACGCTTCTCCACGTCGTCCGGACCTTCCACGCCCTTGGGGGAAAATCCGTCCACCACGCCGAGAATACCCCTGCCCTGATCGGTCGTTGCCACGATCACCTGCACGGGGTTGGCGGTGGCGCAGAAAAAACGCACCATTTCAGGAACCTGTCTGAGTGTGCGCAGGATATTGATGGGATACATGTCCCGCAGAAAGAGGACGAAGCTGTGCCCCGCGCCAATGGCCAGAGCATTGTCCCGGGCCAGGGCGATGAGCTCGTCGTCCGTGCCGGTGAGCCGCACCAGACAGACATCCGATGCCTCGCAAAAGGCGAGGCCAAAGCGGGCCCGCGGCACAGTGCTCACGATGGCCTCGTGGACGTCTTCCACGGTCTTGATGAAATGGGACATGCCGAGGATGACGTTGTCTTGGGCCGGATTATGGATGGGGACGAGGGAGAGCTCCATGGGTGCTCCTTAAGGTTGGGTGGTTGCGGTGCGTACCGGACGGTCCAGGGGGCGCAAGGCCTCCAGGATGACGGCCTCGGGGCTGTCCACGTTTTTGGCCCGCAGGACCTTGACCAATTTTTCGTACCACGTATCCAAATCCACGTAATGGGCGATGGATTTGTATTCCGGCAAGGTCATCACCGAGGAATACACGGGGTTGTTGAATGCATCGTGCCCGTTGAGCACCACCACGGAAAAGCGGCGTTCGTCGGCGGTAAAGTCGAGCCGACATTCTTTGATATCCGTGTTGGCGATGGTGCTGAGGTTGGTGATGGACTTTGCCCGGCTGAAGACTCCGGCGAGGATGCGTAACGCCTCCTGCTTCATGTCGGTGAGGATCTCGCGTTCGCTCAGTTCGATGAGCAGGATGGATTTGTTGAGCTCGTAATAGAGGTCGTCGAAGAGGTTGCTTCTTTTGAGTTCTTCGTAAAGGGCCTCGAAGTCTACGTCTTCCGCGCGGCGGAAATGGCTCATGCTCGGCCGCTCGTGCTGGATGGCCTCGAAGTTGTCGCACACAAAGGGGACGATGGACGTGGTTTCGTAGAGATAGAACTCGAGGCCCACGGCCCCTTCTTCATCCAGAATGGCGGATACGGAAAGGTCGGCCAGGAGGATCTGGCCGTTGTCCAAATCCAGGCCGTGATCGGGGTAAAAGGATTCACATCGCGGGTCGTCGCGGTCGAGCACGTAGTTGTAGATGGGGTACACCATGCCGTCTTGCTCATGGATGGCGAGTTCCTGCCAGGAAGCAAAGCGGGTGGCCACCATATGCTCAAAAACCTTGCGGATGAATTTTTTGAGACAGACGGTGAACAGTTTGAGCTCCTTGGCTCGACCTTCGGGAAGCACGGCGGTGTCTTCGGAGTCTGGATGCATATTGTTTCCTCAAAATAGGGCGTGGTTCCGCAACCGTGCTGGTTCTAGGGGGAGGACGACGGGGTGTCAACGCCAGTTGGCGGAAAAAGCGGCGTGGTTGCGCAGGGCATGCGGCGCGGAGGCCCTGCCTTGACGGGGGGTTGGCTTTTCTCCAAAAGACCGCCGCATCAAGGAGGCGTGTATGCAGTTGGAGTTGGAGTTTCCCTTGGCTTGGGAGTTCCGGGTGGTGGCAGAAGACACCCCCGCCACCCAGAGTGCCATTGGCACGGTGCTCGACCGCTATGGCTATGCCCAGCGTCCGGTGCGCGGCCGCAGCTCTCGGCACGGCAAGTATGTCACCTACAGCGTACGCGTCGTCATCCCAAGCCGCGACCACCTGGAGGTCCTGGCGCAAAGCCTCTCTTCGTGCCCGGGAGTGCGCTTCCTTTTGTAGTTGGCGCACTTTCTGCTTGAGCCAAGGGGAGCGGCACATCTTGCCGCAGGAGGCCTTCATGACCATCGCCCCCCTGGCTGCCCTTGGTCTTGTCAATACTGCAATTTCTGTCATCCGCTCCGTAGCCGCGTCGGCCGGGCCCAAGAATCTGTCTCAGGCTTCGGCAGCGCCTTCTGCGTCGTTGTGGCATGAGTTGGCTGCGCGCATCGATGTGCGCCGTGCCTCTGCGCCGCAATTGGCGCAGGCTGCGCAGGCGTTGTGCGACGCGGGCCTGATCACGGTGGAGCAGTGCGCGGCCTTGCAGCTCCAACCCGCGGCGGCTCCCGGGCCCATGCGCACTGCGGCCGACGCCTCCGGCCGTGTGGACTGGATTGCCGAGTTTACTGCCCGCCTGGAGCACGCGCAGTCCCAAGGAAACTCGCTTCTGGCCGGTCGCATGGAGGCCGCTCTCGGGGTGCTCCAGCGTCTGGCCGCTGGCCGCCAAGGCCCGCTTCGGGTGGTGGCATAGCCGGCGGACGCTGCGGTGGAGTTGACGTCTGGGTGCCCCCAGACGTTTTTTTTTGCTGTTGCCAAAGCCTTGAGCGTAGGGGTATCTACGGAAACAGAAATATCTTCCAAGGAGGAAACTATGGCGTTGGAGACGACGTTGGGTGGTTTGGTGCGGACCCACGAGGCAGCGTTGCTGGAGGCGTGGGTGGAAGAGCAAAGTCGGCTCGTGGCGCACACAGGACGGGTGGAGGCCGCAGAGTTACGAACGCAATGTCGGGATTTTCTGGCAGAGTTCGTCGCCTGTCTCGAAGCCGGTGGGGGGCAAAACATCGGTGCGGAAGCATGGCGGTCGGTGCGGGAGATGCTGGAGCAAATGGGCCGATCTCGGCTCCGCCAAGGGTTTTCCTCCCGCCAAACAGCTCTTTTTGTGTATTCTCTCAAACAGCACCTGTATGCCTTGGTGGCGCGGGAGGCGCCCGCGCAGGTGGCTGGGGATTTGATTGGAACGGCCAGCCATCTGCTCGACGAACTGGGGCTCTTCATCATGGATGCCTACATCGCGAGCCGGGAGGAAGTCATCCGTCGCCAGCAGGAGGAGATGCTCGAGCTTTCCACCCCTGTGGTGAAGATTTGGGAAGGTATCTTGGCCTTGCCTCTGGTGGGGACGCTCGACAGCGCCCGCACCCAGGTGGTTATGGAAAGTCTGCTCGAGCGGATCGTGGCCACGGGGTCTTCCCTGGCCATCATCGATATTACCGGCGTGCCCACGGTAGACACCTTGGTGGCCCAACATCTTATGAAGACTGTGGCCGCAGCCCAGCTCATGGGGGCAGAGTGCATCATCAGTGGCATCCGGCCGCAGATTGCCCAAACCATGGTCCACCTGGGGGTGTCTTTTTCCTCCATCGTCACCAAGGCCACCTTGGCCGATGCCATCCGCCATGCTTTCGTGCGGCTTGGGCTGCGTATCGTCGCTGCGTAAGGAGGGAAGATGGAGAGTATTCCCATTCTTAAGATGGGGCCGTTTCTTCTGGTCTCCATTCAGGTGGATATGCATGACCGCCTGGCCATGGCGCTGCAAGAGGAGTTGACCGAGCGGATTGTGGCGGAGGAGGCCAAAGGCGTGCTCATCGATATTTCCGCTCTGGAGATCGTGGACTCTTTCATCGGTCGGATGCTGGTCTCCATCGCTTCCATGTCGCGGATGCTGGATGCCGAGACCGTGGTTGTGGGGATGCGTCCGGCCGTGGCCATTACCCTGGTGGAGCTTGGGCTCTCGCTGCCAGGGGTACGCACTGCCTTGAATGCGGAAAAAGGCATGGCTTTGTTGCAGCGGCGCTGCATCGGAGACCACCATGACCACACCTAGCGAGCAGCGGTGGCATGTGGCGTCGGACTACGATGTGGCTATGGTCCGCCAAAAGGTGCGGACCACTGCCATTGAGCTGGGATTTCGCCTAGTGGACCAGACCAAGATCGTCACTGCAGCCTCGGAGCTTGCCCGCAATATGGTGGTGCATGGCGGCGGGAGTGGAGAGGTGCGGCTGGGCCCCCTCACCGGCGGGGGGCGTGTGGGCATGTGGCTGGAGTTCGAGGACCATGGGCCTGGCATTCCTGACGTCGATGCGGCTTTGCGGGATGGCTTTACCACGGGCACTGGTTTGGGACTTGGCCTTGGTGGGTCGCGCCGGCTTATGGATTCCATGACGATCCGCAGCGCCCCAGGGCAGGGGACGTTGGTGCGGGTGGAGAAGTGGCGCTAGGGGGGGCGATGCGTGACGTGGTTTCTCTCGAGGTCCAGGACCTGAGCGCTGTGGGAGAGGCCCGGCGGCTTACCCGCGCCTTGGCCCGGGCAGAGGGCTTTTCCGAGGTGGGGGAAGGCCATGCAGCCATCGTGGCCACGGAGATGGCCACCAACCTCATCAAGCATGCGGGGGGTGGCGAGCTTTTCCTGCGGACGGTTCAGTGCTGTGGGGTCGGAGGACTCGAGCTTTTGGCTGTGGATAGCGGGGCGGGTATGGCGGACATTGCCTGGTGCCAACGTGATGGGGTTTCCAGCACCAAGACTGCGGGGACTGGTTTGGGGGCTATTTGGCGTTTGTCCCATGTGGCGGATGTGGTTTCCTGGCCTGACCGGGGCACGGCGATCATGGCCCGGCTGTGGGCCAAGTCCTGCCCTGCGTGTCCGGATCAGCGTCCGTACACCGTGGGGGCGGTATGTCGGGCGCTCCACGCCGAAGAGCCTTGTGGCGACGCCTGGGCCGTGGAGCAGGACGGGGACCGGGCCGTGGTTTTGGTGGTGGACGGGCTAGGGCATGGCCTGGATGCCGCTATTGCTGCCCAGCGGGCGCTGGAGGTGTTTGCTGTCCATTGGGCGCTTTCGCCCCAGGAACTCATGGAGCGCCTCCACGCCGCCTTGCGTGGGACCCGTGGCGCGGCGGCGCTGGCGGTGACGCTTGATCGCGTCCGTGGGGAGGCCCGGGTCTGCGGGGTCGGCAACGTGATGGGGCGTGTGGTGCGCGGGGATGCGGACCTTTCGATGGTGTCCTGGCCGGGTATTGTCGGGTATCAGGCGTCCCGGGTGCGGGAAGAGATCCTTCCTTTGGGGCCTGAGGATTGGGTGATCCTGGCCACCGATGGACTGCGCACCGAGTGGGATTGGCGGCGGTATCCGGGCATTATGGGCCATCATCCGAGTTTGATGGCAGGGGTGCTCTTTCGGGATTTCTTCCGGCAGCGGGACGATGCCACGGTGGTCGTGCTTCGCCCTGTGCTCGGGTCAGGTTGGGTGCTATGACGGTATTGCTGCGCATTGTCCTTCAGCATGAGCACGACGTGGTGCAGGCGCGCCAGCGGGCGCGGGGCCTGGCTGCGGCCCTAGGTTTGGATGGCGGCGACCAGACTCGCTTGGGTACTGCCGTGTCGGAGATTGCGCGCAATGCCATCGTCTACGCCGGCCATGGGAGCGTGGAGCTTTTCTTGGAAGAGAGCGCAGGGGTCCAATATCTCATGGTGTGCGTTCGCGACCAAGGGCCTGGGATCCAGGAACTTCCCACTATTCTGGAAGGCCGGTACCGGTCTTCCACGGGCATGGGTCTTGGGCTTTTGGGGGTGTCGCGCATCATGGAGCGCTTTGCCGTACGTACCGCCCCTGGTCAGGGGACGGAGGTCTGTTTCGGCAAGCGTCTTCCCCGGGTATTTTCTCCGCAGGAAGCCAGCCAGTGCCTCCAGGACTTGGCGCGTCAGGCATCGCCGTCTCCCCTGGATGAAATCCAGCGCCAAAACCAGGAGCTACTCCTGGCATTGGAAGAGCTGGAGCAACAGCAGCACGCCTTGGAGGCCGCAAACCGCGAACTTGAAGAAACCAACCGCGGAGTGATGGCGCTGTATGCCGAGATCGAGGAAAAAGCGCGCCGCCTTGAGCAAACCAGCACAGTGTTGCGGCGATTTCTTTCCCATTTGAGCCATGAGTTCCGTACCCCACTCAACTCCATCATCGGGCTTGCGGGGTTGCTGGAGCGCCGAGAAGACGGCCCCCTCACCCCAGAGCAGGAAAAACAGGTGGGCTTCATCATGGCTTCGGCCCGGAGTCTCCTCGAGATGGTCAATGAGCTCCTGGATTTTGCTCGTTTGGAGGCCGGCAAGGAGGCCGTGCGGGTGGCGCCGTTCTCCGTGGGCGAGTTTTTGAGCACATTGCGTGGCATGTTTCGGCCGCTGGTGGATGCTTCCCAAGTGGAATTGGTGGTAGAGCCGCCAGAGCCCGACATCGTCATGGAGAGTGACGAGGCCAAGGTGGCCCAGATCGTGCGCAACTTTCTCTCCAACGCCGTCAAGTTCACCAAGCACGGAAGTATTCGGGTGGGTGTGCGGCCAATGGGCGGCCGGGTGCGTTTCTTCGTGGCCGACACCGGCATCGGCATCCCACCCGAAGAACAGGACCGCATCTTCGAAGAATATGCCCAGATATCCGGAGAACACCAACGCTACCACAAGGGTACAGGTTTGGGCCTGCCAGTGGCCAAGCGTCTGGCGGGCCTCTTGGGTGGCCGGGTATGGGTGGAAAGCACGGTGGGAGAAGGGTCTACCTTTTGGGTGGAACTCCCGGTAGTGCCCGAGGGGCATGGCACGGAGCCGCTCCCGGTGATCTTGGTGGTGGAAGATGAAGATTCGGTGTTTTATCTCTATGCCAAGCAGAACCCAGACCTTTCCGTGCGCTGGCAGCGCGCCCGCGGGGTGCGTGATGCTCGGCGTTTTCTGGAGCAGCAGGCCCCCCGTGCCATGGTTGTAGACCTGCTGCTGGAAGACGGCCATGGCCTGGAGCTCATCCGCTGGTGTCGCGAGCAGCCGCACCTGCAGGATGTCCCCATCTTTGTGGCCACAATTCTTTCCCAGGAGTTGGACCGCGCCAAGGAGGCCGGCGCCACGGATGCTGTGGCGAAGCCTGTGCCTCCTGGGTGGATCGGGCAGCGTCTTGAAGGCCAAGGAAAGGTGCGGGGATGCACCGACCGGCCTGTGGTGGTCTCCATCGACGACGAGCCTTCGGCCCGGTACTTGGTGCGCCGCCTGCTTCAGGATACGGGGTACGCTCTCCTCGAAGCCTCTAGCGGTGAGGAAGGGCTGCTGCTGGTGCGTCAGGTGCACCCGCAATTTGTGTTTTTGGATCTCAATATGCCCGGCATGTCCGGTCGTGATGTGCTTGCCCAAATCAAGGCCGATCCATCGACGGCCACGGCAGTGGTCATCATCCTGACCAGCCAGGCCCTCAGCGCGGAGGAGTTAGCCTCCCTGCAGCAGGCGGCGGCGGTGCTTTCCAAAGATGTGGTCTTTCGCGCCCAGGATGCGGCGCAAGGCATAGCAGGCTTTCTTCGAAATTTGATTCCAGGAGCGAAGTGATGCGTCCCCAACATACCTCCTCGGTCATCGCTGTTGTCGACGACAATGAGATAGGACGGTACACTACGGTCCGCGTGCTCACGCAGGCTGGCTACCTGGTATGGGAAGGGGCCTCTGGGGCCGAGGCCTTGGAGCTGGCCCGCCGCCGCCCGGACTTGATGGTCCTCGATGTGCGCCTTCCGGATATCGACGGCTTCGAGGTGTGCCGGCGTATCAAGGCCGATCCCGAAACGCGTTCGGTGCCTGTGCTGCACCTCTCCGCCCTCATGCGCGATACGCGGGACAAGATCGCCGGGTTGGTGAGCGGAGCCGACGCCTATCTCACTCAGCCGGTGGAGCCGGAGGAGTTGCTCGCCACCATCCGTGCTCTGCTGCGCCTGGCTCAGGCCGAGAGCGAGCGGGAGTTGGAGGTGCGGCAATGGCATGCCACCTTCAACAGTCTGCGCAATCCCATTTGTCTGATGGACGAGAATGGTCGGGTGCTGCGGGCCAACCAGGCCCTGCTGGAGATGTGTGGCCGTCCCCTGGACGCGGTTTTGGGGTGGCAATGTTACGAGATCATTCATGGGGAGGCGGATTTTGTCGCCAATTGCCCTTTGCGCCGGCTGCGGGAAGGGCAGCAGAACGGGGTTGCGGAAATCACCGCGTGGGGACGGGTGTTTCAGGTCACGGTGAGCGTGGTGCCTGGGCTCAATGGAGACGGGACACGCTACGTGCACGTCATGGCCGATATCACTGACCAGAAGCGGCACATGGAGGAGATGGACCGTGCCCGCCGTGCGGCTGAGGCCGCAAGCCAAGCAAAGAATCAGTTTCTTGCCAATATGAGCCATGAGATCCGCACCCCCCTCAATGGCATCATGGGGCTGCTCCAGCTCTTGGAAACCTCTTCTTTGGATGGCGAACAGCAGGAGTGGGTTCGCCTGGCCCTAGAATCAGCGGGCCGGCTTGCCCGGCTGCTCTCGGATATCCTCGATTTGGCGCGCATCAAGGCCGGCCACCTGGCGCTGCAGGAGGCACCGCTTCCGCTGGATGCCGTGGAGCGGGATTTGCGGGCCCTGTACCATGCGTCTCTTGCGGCCAAGGGCATGACACTGGTGTGGTCGCAAGCCCCTGAGCTGGGAGGCGTTGTTAGAACCGACCCCCTGCGGGTGCGCCAGATCGTGTTCAATCTCGTGGGCAATGCCATCAAGTATTCCGATTCAGGTACGGTACGGGTGCGTTGGGACGTGATTTCGCGCCGCCCGGACGGTCGTTCCAACGTGCTGCTTCAGGTGGCCGACTCGGGCATAGGCATTGCCGAGGAGCATATTGCGGAAATTTTCCTTCCCTTTTCTCAGGTGGATGGATCCTATACCCGCAAGCAGCAAGGGGCGGGCCTGGGGCTCGCTGTGGTCCAGCGTCTGGTGGCGGCCATGGGAGGAACCATCGCTGTGGACAGTGTCTTGGGACAGGGATCGGTGTTCGAGGTGGTCCTTCCCATGGGGCTCGGCGGGGACGTTGCTCTGGGGGCCGAACCTGCGAAGCGGGGTGCTGCTTGTGCACTCCCACACACAGTGCTTGTGGTCGAGGACGACCCAGTGAGCCAGATGGCGTTGCGGGCCTTGCTTGAGCGGGCGGGGCATCGGGTGCTGGTGGCGGGTGATGGTGCGCAGGCCCTGGATGTTGTAGCGCGCACCCCGGTGGATGTGGTGTTGCTGGACGTACAGATGCCCGGTATGGACGGCATGGAGGTCGCTCGACGTATCCGCGCCTGGGAGACGGCGCGGCGCCTGGGAGAAAGCGTCCCCCTGCACGCGGACCAACCCTCTCCGCTGCCGCTCGTGGCGCTTACCGCCCATGCCATGGCGGGCGATGCGGAGCGCATCCTCCAAGCGGGTATGGACGCGTACCTTGCCAAGCCGGTTGCGTGGGACGCCGTGGTTGAGGTCGTGGCGTGCTTTGGCTGCCGGCACAGGAAAACCGAACCTCAATAGGGCCATATGGAAAATATCTGTTCTGCGCCGCAGCAGGGTGCCGATGAGGCGGCCTCCGGGGCCTATACGCTGGAGCAGCTCTCCCAGTACTGCACTGCCTCGGACCTGGGGTTGGAGTGCGCCTGCTCCAAACGCCAGGAAATCAAGATTGGCACGGGCACGACGACCCGCAAAGAAGAAAGCACCGTGTACTACTATGCCCGGCAGGTGGATGACGACCTGTTGGCGCTGCAGACCCTCAACGAGCACTGGCTGCCAGTGGGCGAGGCGCGGGAGATCACCCTCGCCGAATTGGTGACGCAGTACCAGCCAGAAGTGGATGTCTTCTTGAAGAAGATCCGGCCAGCCATGGTGGAGCTGCGCAAGACCATCGCCCGTGGCGATCGGCACCGCAGAAACGGCCAGCCGTATTCTGCGGAGTTGGAATATAACCGCGCCCTGGCCATGGACGAGGACAACGTGCGCGCCCTCTTTGGCTTGGGTCTTACCTATCTGCAGTACGGGCAGCCCGAAAAGGCCCAGACCGTGTTCGAGCACCTGGTGACCTTGGATGGGTTCATGGACCCGGCCCACAAGCATCTGTTCAACGAGTTTGGCATCGCGCTGCGCAAGCAAAAGCTCTACGAGGAAGCGGAGCGCTACTATACGCGGGCCTTAGAGATTTGCCCTGACGACGAAAACCTGTACTTCAACCTGGGCCGGGCCTTGTACGAAGCAGGAAAGCTGGAGCACGCGGCCAACGCCGCCCGCATCTGTCTCTCCCTCAATCCCGCGCACGGGGAGGCCGCCAAGCTGGCCCGCGCTGTGGCCCGGGCGCAGAGGGCACACGGCACGGAAACGTCCGAAGGATAAACGGTGGAGAAAAAGGATGATGACGGAGGGGGCGGTGGAAGAACGAAGGGGCGTACGCATTGTGCAGACCGTTTGCGTCGCGTTGCTTTTCGGTGTCCTTGTTGCCGCCTGTGATTCCCCTCCGGTGCGCATTGGCTTCGTGGGGGAACTGACGGGCCCGTATGCGGAGCTCGGGGAAGACGGCCGGGACGCGGTGCTCCTGGCCGTGGCCGAGGCCAACGCCAAGGGGGGAATCCAGGGCCGTCCCGTGGAGGTGGTGGTGCGCGATGCCGGCGCCACCGAAGCGGCGTGTGCCGCGGCTGTGGACGATGTCGTCTCCCAAGGGGCGGTGGCGGTGGTGGGCCCCATGCTGAGCCGTCACGCCCAGGTGGTGCTGGCGGCCATGGAGCGCCACCCGGAGGTGCTCTTCTTTTCCCCCACCATGTCCACGAGCCTGCTTTCCGGCCGTGACGATATGCTTGTGCGCTCCATCGCCAAGGCCGAGGACGAAGGGGCGCTCATGGCCTCCTATGCCGCCCGGCAGGGATGGCTGCGGCTCGTGGCCATTCAGGACACGGACAATGCGGCCTATACTGGAGACGTGCTGCTGGGCTTGCGCTCTGCCGGGGGGCGTTTTGGTGTCCGGGTGGTGCAAACCCTCCGCTATGCAGGCGCGGATGGATGCCCGGCGGAGACCTTGGCCGCGAAGGCCCTGGCTGCAAGCCCCCGGGCCGTGGTGATCGCGGCACGGGCTCCCCACACCATGGCCTTGGTGCGCGCCCTTCGTGCCCGCAAGCCGGATGTCCCGGTGCTGTCTTCCAAATGGGCCCAGACCCCGGACGTGGCCGCAGCGCCGGACATGCGCGGCCTTGTCGTGGTGGGCAACACCTGGCACGCGGCTCCCCACCTTGCGCCCTTCAAGGAAAGTTTTCAGCGGCGCTATGGCCGGCAGCCCTCATACGGGGCGGTGTGGACCTATGACTGTATCTCCATTTTGCTCGATGCCATGGCCCGCGCCAAGAGCCTGGAAGGAGCTGCCATCAAGGAGGCCATTTTGGCCGTACCGGTGTATCAGGGGCTGGAGCGGGAGATCCGCTTCGATGCCTTTGGCGATACCCTCTATGATTATCAGCTTCTGCAGGTGGTGGACGGGTTCTTTCGTCCTGTGGAGGGCCTATGAGACGCGCGGCATGGTGGTTGCTCGTGATGCTGCTCATGGCGTCCTGCGACGCCCCTCCGGTGCGCATTGGCTTCGTGGCCGGGCTCACCGGGCCGTATGCGGAACTCGGGGTGGAGGGCCGGGACGCGGTGCTCTTGGCTGCGGCGGAGGTGGCGGCCAAGGGCGGCATCCACGGCCGGCCGGTGGAGGTGGTGGTCCGCGACGCCGGCACCGATGAGGTGGATTGCGCCGCAGCCCTGGAAGAGGTCGCTTCCCAAGGGGTGGTGGCGATCCTCGGGCCCATGGTGAGCCGGCACGCCCGGGTGACCTTGGCGGCCATGGAGCGCCACCCGGAGATCCTCTTCTTTTCGCCCACCATGTCCACGGAACTGCTTTCCGGCCGTGACGATATGTTGGTGCGCTCCATCTCCAAGGCCGCAGACCAGGGGGTGGTGCTGGCGCGCCATCTCCACGCCCAGGGGGCCGCCCAGGTCGTCCTGGTGCAGGATGCGGACAACGCCGAGTACACCAACGACGTGGCGGCGGCCTTTTGGCACACCGCTCGGCCGCTGGGGATTTCCGGCCAGACGTTGACCTACGGACAAGGAGACCCCTTCGAGGCCCCAAGTCTGGCAGCGCGTATCCGTGCCTTGGCCCCGGAGGCGGTCGTTCTGGTCTCCAATTCCCTGCACGCTGCGGCCATGGCCCAGGAGTTGCGGAAGGCCGGGGTGGAGGCACGGCTGGTGGCTGCCAAATGGGCCCAGACCACGGACCTGATTCCCCTGGGCGGCAGGGCCGTGGAGGGCATGGTGCTCGTGGGCAATGATATGCGGCCTTCCGCGGAGATGTCCCGGTTCTATGAGGCTTTTCGGCAGCGCTATGGTCGGCAGCCTTCCTTCGTCGCTGTCTGGAGTTATGACGCGGCCCGGATCCTGCTGGACGCCATGGGCCGCGCTCATGGATTGACCGGCGCGGCCATCAAGGAGGCCGTCTTGGCAGTGCCCGTGTACCAAGGGCTGGAGCGGGAGATCCGCTTTGATGCCACCGGCGATGTGATCCACGACTATCGCTTGGTGGTGGTGCGCGATGGTCGCTACGAGCCCCTTGAGGAGACGCCGTGAAGCAGAGCTTCTTCCAGTTTGTGCTGCGGCGGGTGGTCGCGCTTCTTACTGTCGGCGCCGTGGTGCTCGTCCTGATGGGCTCTGCCTTGTGGTGGCTGCATGTGCGCGCCATGGCCGAAGACCATTGCCAAGACATCGTCCGGGTGGCGGTGCAGGCCAGCCAGGATGCGTTGCATCTCGCTCAGGCGACGCTGCATACCTGCCTGCAGGACTTGGAGCGGATCCCTGCGGTGCGTCTGCAGGAAGAAGTCGTGCGTTTGGAGCACCTCTATCCCCAGTTCTCCCGCCTGCTGGTGGTCGGCCGGGATGGGATCGTGCGGGCGAGTTCGGATCCCGGGCTTGTGGGCTGGGACTTTTCCCGATCCCCTGGGGTGATGGGGACGTGGCAGCACGGGGCCTATATTTCCGACGTCCTTGTGGACCCCCGCACGGCGGCCCCCAGCGTGGAGTTGGGGGTGCGCGGCCACGACGTCATGCTGCTGGCCCCTTTGGATTTGAAGGACCTCCAGCGCTTGGTGGCCAGCTTTTCCTCGCCGCAGGTGGAGGTGAGCATCGCGGATCACCGCGGTCGCCTCATTGCCCATCCCGACATGCGCCGCGTGCAGGAACGCCAGGTGGACACATGGATTTCTTCGCATGCCGACCTTGAAGATTGGGGTATCCGCGAGGTGGATGACGCACGGTTTCTTGGGGCCGCGGGGCGCATTCAGCCGGTGGGCTGGGTGGCGGTGGTTCGCCTTTCCAAAGGAAGTTTGCGCCGTCCGGTGGTGTGGGGGGCGCTCTTCTTTGTGGTATTGGGGTCGGTCGGCGTGATGGTGGGACTGTTGGTGGCTCGGCGTCTTGCCCGCCGGGTGACGCAGTCTCTTGATGGCATGGCGCGGCAGGCTTCGGCCGTGGCCGCTGGTGAGTACGACGCCCGGGTGATCCCTCCCGGCATGCTGGAATTGGACGCCCTTGCCGAGAGCCTGAACCATATGGCGCAGGAGGTGCGCCAGCGGGAATCGGACAACGTTCAACTCAATCTGGACTTGGAAGATCAACTGGCCCACGTCCAGGCATTGGCCTCCCTCAACCGTTCGCTTCTGGAGAGCGTGGCCGAGGGGATCCTGGGGCTGGACGTCTTGGGGCGGCCGGTCTTGGTCAACGAGGCCGCGCGGGTGCTCTTGGATGACGGGTGCGGGAAGCCGTTGTGGCAGGACGCATCCTGGACTTGGCCTTTTGGAGCGGCGGTGCTGGCCGGCCGCTCCCAGCGCGGGATCATGGAGCTTCCTTCGGGCCGGATCCTGGAATACGCCTTTGTGCCCTTGCGGCAGCAGGGGCGCCTCTACGGCGTGGTGTCGCTGGTGGACATCACCGAACGGGAAAATCTCCTGCGCGCCCAGGAGGAGGCCCGCCGCCAGGCCGAAGAGGCCAGCCGCATGAAGGATGAGTTTCTTGCCAACATGAGCCATGAGCTGCGCACTCCCTTGAACGGCATCATGGGGGTGCTCCAGCTCTTGCGTCTGGAAACCCTCCCCCCGCAGCAGGCGGAGCAGGTGGCCGTGGCCCTGGATTCTGCCCGCAATCTCCTGCGGGTGCTCACGGATATCTTGGAGCTCAGTCGCGCTGCCGCCGGATTTGCTGTGCACACGGCGCCTGTGGACGTGGTGGACGTGGCAAACCACGCCCTGTCCCTGGTGCGCACCCAGGCGCAGCGAAGCGGCGTCGCCCTCCGTCTGGAGGCGGAAGCGCAGTTGTGGGTGGAGAGCGATGCGGCGCGGCTGCGGCAGATCCTCATGAACCTGGTGGGCAATGCCGCCAAGTTCACCCATCATGGCGAGATCGTGGTGCGTGTGGACGCGCTCACCAGCGCCGATGGCCGGGAGCGCCTGCTGTTGCAGGTGGAAGACACGGGCATCGGCATGATTGCCGCCCATGTGCCCCATGCCTTCGAGCGGTTTCGCCAGGAAGACGCCTCCCTGACCCGCAAGTATCAAGGCGCGGGGCTGGGGCTTGCCGTGGTCAAGCGCCTGGTGGAGCTCATGGGCGGGACCATCGTCGTGGATACGGCCCCGGGGGAGGGGTTTTGGATCGCGGTGTGTGTGCCTGCCCGTCGGGCCCCGGAGCCTGCCGAAGAGGCTGCCGTTTCGACGCGTGAAGGACTGCCCCAATACGGGCTCAAGGTGCTCGTGGTGGAAGACGACGACGTCAACCGCTTCATGGCCCGGGCATTGCTGCAAAAATTGGGCTGCCACGTGGACGAGGCGGTCAATGGCTTGGAGGCATTGGCGCGGCTGCGCGCAGACCATTACGATGTGGCCTTCTTGGACATCCAGATGCCGGAAATGGACGGTTTGCAGACCGCCCGCGCCATCCGCAGTTATCCAGAGTTTGCCGGGACGGCCGCCATGCCTTTGGTGGCGCTCACCGCCCACGCCCTTCCTGAAGATGAGACTCGGGCCCGGGAGGCGGGTATGGAATACTTTTTGACCAAGCCCCTGGATATGCGCCAGCTCCTGGTCGTTTTGGACCGCGTTGTGATGGCCCTTGCCTTGTAGTCGTGGTGAGAACTGGCCGTATCCGACAGGTTGCGAAGTGGACGGCAGGCTGGGCGTCGAAAATCATGCAGAAAACTGCTTGACGAGCAGGGGCGTCTTCGGCCAAAGAGAGCGCCTCGACGGCGGACGCCGCGAGAATGTGGTGGATGTAGCTCAGTTGGTGGAGCTCCTGGTTGTGGCCCAGGCGGTCGCGCGTTCAAGTCGCGTCATCCACCCCAAAACAAGACGCACGGCAGAACCTGGGGTTCTGCCTTTTTTTGTCCTCCAAGGAGGTTGGGATGCGCTACACCGGCATCAACCACCTGGCCCTGGTGACAGCGGATATGGATGCGACCATCCGCTTCTGGCGGGATCTTTTGGGGATGCCCATGGTGGTGAGCCTTGGGCACCCGGGATATCGTCACTATTTTTTCCAGATTTCCGAGTACGACATGATCGCCTTTTTCGAGTGGCCCGGGGTGGAGCCGGTGCCGGAAAAGGACCATGGCGTGCCGGTGCGTGGGCCGGTGGCCTTTGACCACGTCTCCATCGGCGTGGCCGAGAAGGATGATCTGTGGACCCTCAAGGCTCGGTTGGAGGCCGCGGGCTTTTGGGCCTCGGAAGTCATCGACCACGGGTTCATCCTTTCGGTGTACGCCTTCGACCCCAACAACATCCCCATCGAGTTCAGCTGGCCGGTGCCGGAATGCGATGTGCGCCGCCATCCTGCCTTGACTGATACCCATCCCCCGGCAGCGGCCCAGGAAGGCAGCGCTCCGAGGCCAGAGGCATGGCCCCGCGGGGAAGCTGATGCCGACCGTACCGTGTACCCTGGAGAAGGGGAGATGATTCGCCGTTGGCGTGCAACCAAGTGAGTGTGTTATGGATCGATTTGTCATCGAAGGCGGCCGTCCGCTGTATGGCCGCATTGCAGTAAGCGGCTCCAAGAACGCCGCCCTGCCTATCCTTTTGGCCGCTACCTTAGCGGATGGTCCGGTACGGCTCGGCAATGTGCCGTGCCTGCGCGATATCGACACCACTCTCCAGCTCCTCGGCCTTTTGGGGTGCCGGGCGGAGCGTGAGGCGGGCGGGGAGGTCGTGATCCACGCCTGTGATCTGCGGCCCGAGGCCCCGTATGATCTGGTGCGCACCATGCGCGCCTCGGTCTTGTGTTTGGGCCCCCTGCTGGCCCGTTTGGGCACGGCGCGGGTGGCCCTGCCCGGGGGGTGCGCCATCGGCGCCCGGCCGGTGGATATGCATCTCAAGGGGCTGGAAAAGATGGGTGCCCGGTTCTCCCTGGAGCACGGCGATATCGTCGGCACCTGCGCGGATGGCTTGCACGGCGCCCATATCATTTTGGATTTTCCCACCGTGGGCGGTACCGAAAACCTCATCATGGCCGCGGTCTTGGCCGACGGAGAGACCATCATCGAAAACGCCGCCCGGGAGCCGGAGATCGTGGACCTGGCGGAATTCTTGCGCGCCTGTGGGGCGCGCATCAGCGGCCATGGCACCAGCGTGGTGCGCATCGAAGGAGTGCCCCGCCTGGCGGGGTGCTGCTACCAGGTCATGCCGGACCGCATCGAGGCCGGCACCTACTTGGTGGCCGCCGGCATCACCCAGGGACGCCTGGAGTTGGAGCGTTGCCCGCTGGCGGCCTTGGACGCCGTTACCGCCAAGCTGCGGGAAATGGGGATGAGCATCGAGACGCGCGGAGACGTGGTGGTGGCGGAAGCCACCGGACCGCTGGTGTGCCAGGATGTCACCACCCAGCCCTATCCGGGGTTCCCCACGGACATGCAGGCCCAGATCATGGCGCTCATGACCGTCTCCCAGGGCGCAGGCACCATTACGGAAGGGATTTTTGAAAACCGGTTCATGCACGTGCCGGAGCTCTGCCGCCTGGGAGCGCACATCATCTTGTCGGGCCAGACTGCCGTGGTGCGCGGGGTGCAGGGCCTCACCGGCGCGCTGGTCATGGCATCGGATCTTCGGGCGAGCGCCTGTTTGGTGCTTGCCGGACTTGCTGCTCAGGGCACCACGGTGGTGCGGCGTATTTACCATTTGGACCGCGGCTATGAGGCCATGGAACGCAAGCTCGCTGCCGTAGGTGCCCGCATCCGCCGGGAGAAGGAATAAGGAGCGGTTTTTGCGTGTCCCCCTTGCCTGAGGGGTGGTTGGAGCGCTACGGAGGGTCTACAGCCCTCGCATCCAGGAGGTGGGGTATGTTGCAAGTGGACGCGCAGCGGCAGGAGGTGACCGGGCTGGACCGCCAGACCGTAGGGGCCATGGTGGTGACCAATACCTTGAACACTATGAATCAATGGCAGCGGCAGCATCAGGGGGCAGGCTCGCTCTTCGATTTGCAGCAGGACGTGCTGTTGCCTGCGTACACGGGGCGAGGCACGATTGTGGATTCGTGGGGCTAGCGGCGTCTTGAGGGCTGCGTCATCATCAAAACCCGGGGCTCCCCGGGTTTTTGGCGGAGTGTGTGCTCGCGTTATGCCAGCGGCGAGCGGTCGGAGAGGTTTCGACTTCCGCCTGGAGCTGGACGAAAGTCCCGAGCGCGATGGCGGCGTGCACGCCCCATGACTTCAGAAAATAGGCTGGGTTTGCGAGGGGAGGGCATTTGCCTTTGCGGGGACGCTCCGAGCGCGTGGTGTTTGACGCCCCTATGCTGATTCATTATGTGGTGTTCAAAGTCGGTACAGCAGCGGCGAATGTTGCTGCGAAAAAATCCCCAAGGAGCATGGCCCATGACCGAAGAACGGCCCAATTCCGCGCCCCCTCACGAGTTGACGCTCGACCCTAAAACCATTGATGTCTTGATTGCGAATATCATCCCCACCTCGAAATATTTCGAGAGCCGGTTCGACAATCTGCAATACCAGGTCAATGAGATCAAAGAAGATATCAAAAACCTGGAAACCCGCATAGACAAGCGCTTCGAGCAGGTGGATGCGCAGTTTGTCGCCGTGCGCGCGGAAATCAAGGATCTTGAAGACCGCATGAACAAGCGCTTCGAGCAGGTGGATAAGCGCTTCGAGCAGGTGGATGCGCAGTTTGTCGCCGTGCGTGCGGAAATCAAGGATCTTGAAGACCGCATGAACAAGCGCTTCGAGCAGGTGGATAAGCGCTTCGAACAGGTGGACAAGCGTTTCGAGCAGGTGGATGCGCAGTTTGACGCTGTACGGGAGGAGATCAAACGTCTTGAAGACCGCATGGGCAAACGCTTCGAACAGATGGACAGTAAATTGGATAAGCTCATCGAACGCATTGACCGTCGTATCGACGAAGGGTTGCGGGAGAACCGGAGTCAAATGATGCGCATGTTCACTTTTGCCATGACCTTTTCTGCCATCTCCATGATTGGGCTCATCGGTAAAATGCTTCAACTTTTCTAGTAAATAAAGATTATAGCTTCCCCACGCCACTCCATCGGCAAAAGGATTTTCGCCTGATGCTGTTGGCAATCGCGCAACGCTGCAGGCAAAGAGCCTGGCAGCGCAGCACGCTGTGATTAGCGGTCGTAGAGGGCTTCGATTTCCGCTTGGAGCTGGGCGAAGGTCCCGGTTTCGATGGCGGTGCGCACCCGTTCCATGAGTCCCAGAAAATAGGCCAGGTTGTGGATGGTGTTGAGCCGGTAGGCGAGCAACTCCTGGGTGACGTAGAGGTGCCGCAGGTAGGCCCGGCTGAAGGTGCGGCAGGTGAAGCACGAGCAGGCGGGGTCCAGGGGCGAGTCGTCCTCGGCGTACTCGGCGCGCTTGATGGTGATGCGGCCAAGGCTCGTAAAGAGGGTGCCGTTGCGGGCGTTGCGGGTGGGGAGCACGCAGTCGAACATGTCGATGCCCGACGCCACGCCGCGCACCAAGTCCAGGGGCGTGCCCACGCCCATGAGGTAGCGTGGTTTGTCTGCGGGAAGCTCCGGGCCTATGGCCTCGAGGATTTCGAGCATCTCTTCTTTGGACTCCCCGACGCTGAGCCCCCCCAGGGCGTAGCCGTCGAAGGGGATGTCTGTGATCTGCATGAGGCTTTCTCGGCGCAGATCGAGAAAGAACCCGCCTTGCACGATGCCAAAGAGGAGCTGGGGGCTCTCTGCGGGGTGTGCTTCCCGGCAGCGCTTGGCCCAGCGGGTGGTGAGGGCCAGGGAGCGTTGGGTGTATTCGCGGTCCGCGCCGTAGGGCACACACTCGTCGAGGACCATCATGATGTCCGAGCCCAGGTTGGTCTGAATTTCGATGACCTTTTCCGGGGTGAAGAGGTGGCGTGAGCCATCGATGTGCGAGGCAAAAAGCACCCCTTCTTCGCTGATGCGCCTAAGCCCCGCCAGGCTGAAGACCTGGAACCCACCGGAATCGGTGAGGATGGGGCGCTCCCAGCTCATGAAGCGGTGCAGCCCGCCACGGCGGGCGATCAGGGCGTCGCCAGGGCGCAGGTAGAGGTGGTAGGTGTTGCCGAGAATGATCTGCGCGCCCACGTCACGCAGGTCTTGGGGGCAGACGGCCTTGACCGTGCCGCGGGTCCCCACGGGCATGAAGATGGGCGTTTGGATTTGGCCGTGGGCCGTGGTCAGTGTTCCTCGGCGGGCCTGGCCGTCGGTGGTGATGAGGGAAAAACAGGTCACTGGGCAACTCCGTTGCGCGGGCAGATGTCGGCAAGCGGGCAGGAGGTGCAGCGGGGCGAGCGCGCCGAGCAGACCTCGCGGCCGAAAAGCACGAGATAGTGGTTGAGATCGCCCCATGCGTGGCGGGGAAAGAGCTCCATGAGGTCGCGTTCGATGCGGTTCGGTTGGGTGGCCGTGGTGAGGCCTAGGCGGAAGCTCACGCGCTTGACATGGGTGTCCACGGCGATACCCTCGTGAATTCCGAAGGCGTTGGAGAGAACGATATTGGCGGTCTTGCGGGCCACTCCTGGTAGAGTGAGCAGCTCGGCCATGGTTTTGGGGACCTCGCCGCCAAAGCGTTCCTGGAGGACGCGCGCCGTGGCCTGCAGGTGTTTGGCCTTGGCGCGGAAAAATCCGGTGGAATGGATGACCTCTTCGATGTCCGCGAGCTCGGCCTGGGCAAGGTGCTCGGGTGAGGGCCAGCGGGCGAAGAGTTTTGGGGTAACCTGGTTCACTTGGGCATCGGTGGTCTGGGCAGAAAGCATGGTGGCCACCAGGAGTTCCCAAGGGGTGGACCAGGTGAGTTGGGTGCGCGGCGCCGGGTAGCGGGCGCACAAACGTTCGAGCACAGGGGAGGCGTAGTGGCTGCGCATGTGATGCTCTATGTCACGGTTCCGGATGAGAATACGGCCAAGGCCGTGGGCCAGGTACTCTTGGAAAACAGGGAGGCGGCGTGTGTCAATATCCTGCCGGGTATGCGCTCCATGTACTGGTGGGAGGGAGCCATTGAAGAGGCTCAGGAGGTGGTCCTGCTGGTCAAGACCTGCCGCCACGTGGTGGAAGCTGCCCGCCAGCGCATCGCGGCCATGCACCCGTATGCCGTGCCGTGCATCGTGGGCTGGGATATGCACTATGGCCATCCCCCGTTTTGGGACTGGCTGGAAGACCAGTGCGCTTCAGCACATCAGAGGTAAAGGGTGCGTTTCCATATCATCGTTATGGGTTGCCAGATGAACGAGGCCGACGCCTCGTGGCTTTCCCACGCCTTGACCGCCCGCGGGTGGGAGGAGGCGCCGGAGGACGATGCCCAGGTGTTCGTGGTATTGACCTGCAGTGTGCGGGAAAAGCCGGAGCACAAGGTCTTCTCCGTGCTGGGACGCCTTGCCCCGCGCCTGGGAGAAGACGGGTTTGTGGCCGTGGGCGGGTGCGTGGCCCAGCAATTGGGCGAGGGGCTGTGGCAGCGTTTTCCTGGCGTGCGCCTCGTGTTTGGTACCGACGGCACGAGCATGGTGCCGGACGCCATGCTTCGGGTGGCCCGGAATCCAGGGCAGCGCCTGAGCTTGCTCGATTTCGCCGATACCTACCCGGAGCGGGAACACAATCTGCCGGACACCGTTCCTGCTCAGGCGTATGTCTCCATCATGCAGGGGTGCGACAATTTTTGCGCGTACTGCATCGTCCCCTATACCCGCGGACGGCAGAAGTCGCGCCGGGCCGCCGCAGTGGTGGCCGAGTGTCAGGACCTGGTGGCCCGAGGGGCGCGGGAGATCACCTTGCTTGGCCAGAACGTCAATAGCTTCGGCCAGGACCCCAGCGGCGACGGCACGAGCTTTGCGGAGCTCCTCCGGCAGGTGGCGGCCATCCCTGGCCTTATGCGCCTGCGTTTCACCACCTCGCATCCCAAGGACCTCGCCCCAGAAGTGGTGGCTGCCTTTGCGGATCTGCCGAGTCTGTGTCCGCACGTGCATCTGCCGGTGCAGTCCGGGTCCAATGCGGTGCTGGCGGCCATGGGACGGCGCTATACTCGGGAGAAATACCTGGAAATCGTGGCCGCATTGCGGGCAGCGCGACCGGAGATCGCCTTGACTACGGACCTCATCGTGGGCTTTCCAGGGGAAAGCGCTGCGGACTTCGCCGACACCATGCGCTTGGTGGAGGAGGTGGGCTTTGCCTCGGGGTTTTCCTTCAAGTATTCGGACCGGCCAGGCACCCGGGCGGAAAAGCTTCCTTTCAAGGTCCCGGAAGAGGAAAAGGCCCGCCGTCTTGCCCTGCTGCAGGATGTCTTGGCCCAGGGCACGGCGCGTGACCTCGCGGCCCAAGTGGGTCGGGAGGTGGAAGTGCTGGTGGAAGGCCCGAGCCGCTCCCAGAGCGGACCGGTGCCGTGGTGGATGGGCCGGGAGGGAGGAAATCGTATCGTGCATTTTCCTTCGGCGGTTGCGGATTTGGTGGGCCGCTTGGTACGGGTGCGGGTACAGGAGTCCACGAAACATGCCCTGCGCGGGGAGGTGGTGGGGGAGCCATGGTAGCCATGCAGGTGTTTGGGTTGGCCTTGGATGAAGATTCCCAGGTGCCCATCTTGATTCTCAAAAGTGAAGAGGACGCGATCTTCCCCATTTGGATCGGGGCCATGGAGGCCATGGCCATTTCCATGGCCTTGAACAACCTGACGCCGCCTAGGCCCATGACCCACGATCTGCTGCTCTCCGTGGTGGAGAAACTGGGGTGTTCCTTGGTGGCGGTGGAGATCGTCTCTGTGGTGGAAGGGACGTACTACGCAGAGCTGGTGCTTGCCCGCGGCGAGGAGCGGATGCGTATCGACTGCCGGCCTTCGGACGGCGTCGCCTTGGCCCTGCGTGCCAAGGCCAAGATATTCGTCGCGCCTGAAGTGCTTGCCGCGGGTGCGGCTCGCGCCTCCCAGGATTTTCAGGAGGTCCTGACCGACGAGTCCAGCGAAAAGTGGACTGAGATCCTGGCCAAATATTCCCTCGACGACATCAAGTACAAGATGTGATTGCCGACCTCTGTGTGCATTCGTCCCTTTCCGATGGGAGCGCTTCCCCTGCGGCGATGCTTGCCCGCGCCCGCATGCTTGGGCTTCGGGCCGTTGCATTGGCAGAGCATGCCGATTGTGCCACCATGGCGCGGGTTCTGGAACACCTGCGTATGCTCAACGCCGCATATTCCGCCCTGTGGGACCTCGTGGTGGTGCCTGCAGTGGAGCTAACGGGCATTCCGCCTGCGGCCCTGGCCGAGGAGGTGGCCATGGCCCGAAGCATGGGCGCCCTGGTCGTGGTCCATGGGGAAGGGATGGGCGGGGCTGCCATGCCGGGCACCAATCTCGCGGCCATCGAGGCTGGAGCCGATGTGCTTGCGCATCCAGGATTGATCTCTGAGACCGAGGCCGCCCGGGCGGCGCAGACCGGTACTACGCTGATGATTACCGCCTGCCCGGGGCATTGCTTGGCCAATGGACATGTGTGGCGCCTCGCCAAGCAGTTTGGTGCGCCGGTGGTGGTGACCAGCGGCGCGCACCGGGAGGGAGAGCTTTTGGGGGCTCTCGGTCTTCGGGCCGTGGCTTTGGGGGCAGGCATGGAAGAAAAGGAGTGGCGGATATGCCAAACCCATGCCTGGACTCTTGCTTGTCGGGTGGGGCAGGTATAAGAGCGCGCAGCGTTGCCTGGGAGCTCCTTTCGAGGCAAAAAATCAGCAAAACGAGGCACGATGATGCAAGGTGCAGTGCAGGTGCAAACAGGAGTAGGTCCTGTGGTCAATGGTACTGGTGTGGCGGGGCAATCCCTGGACATGGCCCAAAACTTGGGAGGGCTTCCCGTCTCCACCGCGGTTCCGGAATTTGATTTCTGGCACATGGTAGCCAACGCCACGTGGGTGGTACAAGGCGTACTCCTGCTCTTGGTGCTCATGTCTCTGATAAGCTGGTCCATCATCTTTTTCAAAGTGATCCAGCTCAATCTCTACCGTCTGCGCACCATGCGGGAGCGGGAACTTTTCTTGGGCGCGGCCAATCTGGCCGATGGGGTGCAGCTTCTTCGCGAGCAGTCGGGGTCATGTCTCTATCCCTTGGCCAAGCTGGGGGTTGCCGAGCTCAAACGCCTGGAGAAATCCACCATCCATCCCAACCTCAAGTTCCGGGTGTCAGGTGAGAACCTGGAACGTGCCCTCCAGCAAGGGGTGCACGGGGTGATCACCGAGCTCTCGCGCACCATGACGTTTTTGGCCACCTGCGCCAACGCCTCTCCGTTTATCGGGCTTTTTGGCACCGTATGGGGGATCCTCAACTCTTTCCATGCCATCGGACAAATGAAGACAGCAGCCTTGGCCGCCGTGGCGCCGGGCATCTCCGAGGCTTTGGTGGCCACGGCCATCGGCCTGGGCGTGGCGATCCCGGCCTCTTTGGCCTACAACACTTTTACCGGTATGTTGGGCACCATTCAGTCGCACATGGAGCACTTCAGTGTGGACTTCTTGAACCGTGCCCAGCTCGAGCTCCCCTGGCTCGGGAAACGGGAGTAGGGTATGCACACCCATCGTGGCGGCCTTATCGCCGAGATCAACGTGACCCCGTTTGTGGATGTCATGTTGGTCCTTTTGATCATCTTTATGGTGACGGCCCCCATGCTCACCCAGGGGGTGGAGGTCGATCTTCCTGAGACCAAGACCGTAGAAACCTTGCCCGAGGACAGTGAGGCCGTGGTGCTTCATGTCCATAAAGATGGGACGGTGAAGCTGGACAAGTATGCCGTGGAGCTCTCCAATTTAGCTGGTCAGCTCAAGCGCATGGGGATTGCCAAGGATCGGATGCTGTATCTGCAGGCGGACAAAGAAGTGGCCTACGGTGTGGTGGTCAAGGTCATGGCAGAGATCCGTTCCGCCGGCATTCAGAAGCTCGGTGTCGTGGCAGAGCCGGAAGAGACCCCATAGGCGTATGGTGCCGAAACGATGTTGCGTCCCATCAGCGCCCTTCTGTCCGTAGGGCTCCATCTTGCGGTGCTTCTGCTCGCCTTGTGGGCGCCTTCGGAGCGGCATATCCGCATTGATTTGGACCAGCCGGTCTACGAAGTGAGCTTGCTTGGGGCTCCAGCCAAGGCGGGTGCGGGAAGTAAACCGAAGCCGTCTCCTGCCCCGGCCCCTGCCTCTGATGTTGCGGCCAAACCTGCACCGAAGCCGACCACAGTGGAAGAACCGCCGGCGCCGCCCAAGGCGGTGAAAAAGGAGTTGCCCAAAGAGGCAGCCCCCATTCCTGCGGAAAATGCCACCAAGACCGCGCAGAAAGAGGAAAAGCCCAAGGAAGCACCGAAGACTGAGCCGCCGAAGGAAGAGCCCAAAAAGGAAACGGCCAAAAAAGAAGAAGCGAAGAAAGAAGAGGCCAAGAAAAAAGACGAGCTTGCGAAGAACGCCACGGCCAAGACGGAAGTCAAGAACGCTACCGCCGCCAGCGCCAATGCCACCAAGAGCGCCAAGGATGTTGTCGCCGAGGCCTTGCAAAGTGTTCGTAAGGAAGCAGGCGGGAAAGGGAGCACGGGAGGCGGCGCTGCTTCTGACGCCCTGCAGGCGGCTTTGGCTGAGGTGCGAGGTGCTGTGGGCTCGGGTGCAGGAATGGGAACGGGCTCGGGCACCGGCGATGGCCGCGGCGAGGCGGAAGTCGGCGGTGGATTGGGAGGCGGCTATGCCCAGCAGGCCGTGGCGTTGATTCGTCCCAATTGGCGTTTTCCCCGCATCGGCTCCATCGATATGGTGGCTACTGTGGAGTTGACGGTCGCTCCCAATGGGCAGATTCTGGCAGCGCGTTTGTTGCAGAGCTCTGGCCGGGCGGACTATGATGCCTCGGTGCTCCGGGCCATTCAGGATACCGAGGCGTTGCCGCCCTTGCCCTCCGGTATTGGCCCGAAGATCGTGATCACCTTTCATAGCCTCGAGTAGAGGAGATATGTCTGTGCGCTTTGCCCTTTTTTTTGTACTGATTCAGGTTTTGTTGCTGCCCATGCCGGCGCGCGCGGGTGACGTCCTTACCGTGGACATCTACGGCCCGGGACAGACCAAGATCAACGTCCTGATCGCCGATCCCCTGCCTCGCGAAGCGGGCGCCTCGCTTGCGGCCGTGCCGGAAAATGCTCCGGCCACCTTGCAGCAATACATTCAGAGCAATTGTGCGTTCTTGCCGTTTTTCTCCATGGTGTCGGGTCGGGACGTGGTGGGCGGACCCCTGCCCGGCGGGTATGCGGCACCCAACATCGATTTCCAGCGCTTCAAGCTTTCCCGGGTAGACGTCCTGGTGACCGCAGCGTGGCAGCCCCGCTCGGGAGGGCTGGGGGATGTCGAGTTGCGCGCCTATGAAGTGTTCAGCGGCAGATTGATCGTGGGGCGCGGCTATACGGTACAAAATCGTCAGCAATTGCCGGAGGTGGCGGCGCGTTTTTGTGCGGACCTCATGGAGGCGCTCACCGGCCGCGGAGATTTTTTCCGCTCCAATTTGGCGTTCGTGAAGCGGGATGGGCAGCGCAAGCAGATTTTCATGTCCACGGCCCAGGGGGTTGGGGTGCAGCAGCTCACCAATCTCAATGGGGTGTGCATGAGCCCATCCTGGTCCCATGATGGACAGAAGTTGGTCTTTGCCTTCCTGGACCAGAAGGGGCACTCCATCTGCGAATGGAACCGCCAGACTCGTGAGTTGCGGCGCCTCAAGATGCCGGGAGCCACGGTGATTTCACCGACCTTTACCGCCCGGGGCACCATTGCCGTTACCTTGGACATGGGTGGGAGTCCGGACATCTATGAGCTGAATCCGGATTTTTCCATTGCCCGGGTGCTGGAGCAGAACTGGGGTATTGATGTGTCGCCTGATTTCGATCAGACTGGGACGAAGATGGTGTTCGTCTCCAATCGCCTCGGGAATCCGCAGGTTTTCGTGAAGGATCTTGTCTCGGGCGCGGTGTCCCGAGTGTCCTTTGATGGCAAATACAACACTGCTCCTTCCATCAGTCCGGACGGCAAACTCGTGGTGTATTCGCATCTCATCAATGGGTATCACAAATTGTTTTTGGCGGATTTGACTTCAGGGGTGGAGCGGCAATTGACTTTTGGGCCAGGGAGTGATGAAGATCCTTCGTGGTCCCCGGATGGGTACTTTATCGCCTTTGCCTCGAGCCGTGCTGGCGGGTATCAGATCTATGTGACCACCAAGCACGGCGATGAACCCATTTTGATCCCAACCGGACCTGGAGAGAGCTTCTCTCCGGCCTGGGGGAAGTTATAAGGCGTATTTTGTTCATTCTTAAATTGTCTTAGGAGGAAGTTGCTATGAAACGTTTTGGACTGTTGGGTGTGGCGTTGTTGGCCATGGGTTTGATGGTGGCTGGCGGTTGTGCCAAGAAAGTGAGCTCCACCCCCGCGGGTGCCTCGGCCTCGGTTTCCACCGACGCCGGCAATCAGGGTGGTCTGACGGAAGCGGAGCGTCAGAAGATGATGGCCATTGAGAAAATCCAGGCCAATCGGATTTACTTTGCCTTCGACTCCAACGAGCTGTCGCAGGAATCCCGGCAGATTCTTACGGAGAAGGCCGAGCTGATGAAGGCTAATCCTTCTCTGATTTTGGTCATCGAGGGGCATTGTGACGAGCGCGGCACCAACGAGTACAATATGGCCCTGGGTGAGCGTCGTGCCCGCGCTGCCAAGGATTTTCTGGCCCTCTCCGGTGTGGACGCAAGCCGCATCCAGACCATCAGCTACGGCGAAGAGCGGCCCATGTGCACCGAGCACAACGAGGCCTGCTGGTCCAAGAACCGTCGTGACGAGTTTCGCGCGCAGTAGCCTTGCAGTAGAATGACGTGTCTGAGGGCCAGCGGGGAAAAGACCTGCTGGCCCTCGGTATTTTTGTGCTGTTTTTTGGACGCTGGACTTTCCCGGGAGCCTCGTCTAACGGCCCTTTGCCTTCTGGGCGTGTTTTGAGACATTTAGCTCGCAAGGATTGCCTTATGCTCCGTATTGAAAACCTCCACGTGCGTGTGGGCGGCAAGGAAGTCCTCAAGGGGATCAATCTTGTCATCGAAGAAGGAGAGACGTTTATCCTCTTTGGCCCCAACGGCTCGGGAAAGACCACGCTGCTCATGACCCTGATGGGCTTTTCCGGCTATGAGGTCACCGAGGGGCGTATCCTGTTCAAGGGAGAGGACATCACCCATCTGCCCGTCTACGAGCGGGCGCGTCGGGGAATCGGGATGTCCTTCCAGCGTCCGCCCACCATCCATGGCCTCAAGACCCGGGATTTGGTGCGGCTTTGTGCCCGGGGCCGGGAGGTGGACGTAGAGACTTTGGCGCGCCGGGTGCATTTCGAGACCTTCTTGGACCGCGATATCAACGCCGGTTTTTCCGGAGGCGAGATCAAACGTTCGGAGCTCTTGCAGCTCATGGCCCAGGACCCGAGTCTGGTGCTCTTCGACGAACCGGAGTCGGGGGTGGATTTGGAAAATATGGCGCTCATCGGGCGCACCGTACGCGCTCTGCTCGACAAGACCGCGGATCCCTCCCCGGAGGTGAGCATGCGGGATCTGCGGCGCCGCAATACGACGTCGGGCCTCATCATCACGCACACCGGATATATCTTGGACTATGTCAACGCCGATCGCGGTCAGGTGATGTATCAGGGCGTCCTGTGCTGTGACACCCGTCCCACGCGGCCGCGGGATATTTTGGACCACATCTCCAAGTACGGCTACAAGGAGTGCATCCGATGCCTGAACTAAAGAGCCCTCAGGTGGATTTGAACGCCTTTCTTTTTCAGGGGAAAAATCCATCAACGGTGGATGATCCAAAGAACCTCGACGCCACGGAAAAGCATGAGCTGCGCATGGTTGGGGTGGATGTGGACTCCCCGCGGGCTGGGACGTTCTTGCAGTTTGACCATGCCCCGGTGCATTGTTCCTCTGCCCGTCCTGGAGTGGAGGTCTTGCCCATCCAAAAAGCCCTGGATCGCTACAACGGTTTGCCGGAATATTTCTGGCGCGCCGTGGACCCGGACAAGGATGATTTTACCCGTGCTGCGCGCCAGGAGCCACTGCATGGTGGATATTTCATCCGCGTGCAGCCTGGCGTCCATGTGGAAGAACCAGTGCAGACGTGTCTTTTCATCAAGGGCGATGCGGTTGGGCAGAACGTCCACAATATCGTGGTGGTGGAAGAAGGCGCCGAGGTGCACATCATCACCGGGTGCGCCACTTCGCATGGGGTGTCTTCCGCGCTGCACCTCGGTATTTCGGAATTTTACATCAAGCGCGGCGGCAAACTCACCTTCACCATGGTGCACAATTGGGGCAAAGAAGTCGCAGTGCGGCCGCGTACCGTGGGGATTGTGGAAGAAGACGGCGTCTTTTTGAGCAACTACGTGCTGCTCAAGGAGGTGCGTTCCGTGCAGTCGTATCCCACCATTCATCTCAATGGCCCAGGAGCGGTGGCGCGGTTCAATTCGGTGATCGTGGCGCCTTCGGGATCCCATGTGGATACAGGCAACCGCATCGTCCTCAATGCCCCAGGCACTCGGGGCGAGATCGTCTCCCGCACCATCACCACCGGCGGCACCATCATCGCCCGGGGCGAGATCATCGGCAATGCCGTGCCCGCACGGGGGCATCTCGAATGCAAGGGGCTCATCTTGGGGGACGGTGGCATCATCCACGCCATCCCGGAGCTGCGAGGCACCCGCGCGGGCGTGGAGCTTTCGCACGAAGCTGCGGTGGGGAAGATCGCCCAGGAAGAGATCGAATATCTCATGGCGCGTGGATTGGATGAAGACGAGGCCACCGCCACCATCGTGCGCGGTTTTCTCAACGTGGAGATCATGGGGCTGCCGCAGGAGCTGCGGGATTCCATCGACGCCACCATCGCCGAACTGGACGCCCACGACGCCATGTAATGCCGGGTACCCGCACGCATCTGGTTTGCGGTATAAGTCTTGGAGCGGCGGCGTGGTACGCGTTGCGTGCCGCGCACCGCTTCGATCCCTCGCCGACATCGTTGGCGGCCCTTGCCGCCTGTGTGGCCTTGGGGTCGGTGTTTCCGGATGTGGATACCGATTCCAAGGCCCGGCGTTTTTTTTACGCCGCCTTGTTTGTGCTGGACGCCGCCTTGCTGCTCTCCGGACAGGTGCGTTGGGCGGCGGTCTTGGGGCTGGTGGCTATGCTGCCCGCCATGGGCGCGCATCGGGGATGGACGCATCGTTGGTGGGCGGCGCTGGTGGTGCCGCTTGCGGTGCTGGGGGTGGCCGCCTGGCTTTTTTCCTGGCCACCTCCATCCTTGGGTCCGTACTACGCCGCCACGGTGCTTGGATATGCGAGCCACCTGGTGGTGGACCGCTTGTTCTAACGGACCTCTAGGGCCGGAGCTTGGCATAGAGCCGTAAGTACAGGTCTCCCTGCCACGGTCCAAGCCGACGGCCCAGACCTTTGAGGCGAATGGGCTTTCCCAGGCGAAAATCCCAGGGAAGGGTGAGCTCGACGGTGCGCGTCTGCCACGAGAGCGGCAGGCGCAGCGACAGGCGTAGCCGGGACCCAGGGGTGAGGTTGCGGGCCGGGACCTCCATGCTGTGGTGCACATCCAGTTGCGAGCGCGCCCAGTTTTGGAGGCGCGCCTTGAGCGAGGTCGGGGCAGGACTTTGGGGCCGTGCGCCCATCTCGGCGTTGCCCTCTTCCACCACGCTGGCGCCGGTACGCAGTTTCCGGAAGATATCTTCAAAGACCTGTTTGGCGAAGGGGTCATTCAAGATATCGCGCAGGATCTCTTCGTGGCGGGCGGAGAAGAACTCCGGGCTGGCGGCGCCTTTCGTGGACTGTGCCTTGGCGGCCTCTTCTTCGAAGATGGTTTCTGCGGAGTATTGCCGCTGGCCTTGCGTGGACGAGGGCCGCTCCAGATGGCGCTTGAGGGTGACGTAGGCCTCGTTGATGCGGGTGAAGCGTTCTGCGGCGACGCGGTCTCCTGGGTGAAGATCCGGGTGGTAGCGGAAGGCCAGGCGCCGGTACGCGGCCTTGACCGCGTCGAGATCCGCGTTGGGAGGCACTTCGAGCAGCCGGTAGCACTGGGAAAGGGTGGGGCGGCTCATGCCTCGTCCTCCGGAGGCAGTACCAGGGCGGCGGCTTCATCGGCGCGTCCGCTTTTGAGCAGTCCATGTTTCCGGAGGTAGCTGCGGCCTTCTTCGGCAAAGCGGGCGTGGCCGGCAGCCGGATTGATTCCCGGACAGGCGTCTTGGGCCAGTTCCCAACTGACGGCATCGAGGATATTGCCCCGGAAAAACGGCCAGGCGCGGCAGATGTCCGGCTTGGCGACGTGGACCCCACAGCCCACTCCGTTGACGAAAAAGACACAAAATCCATCCTCCCGGCAGCGTAGTACCCACTTGCGGCCTTGGGGTTGGGCGTATTGGGCGGTGAAGGCGCTTTCCTCCATGCCGAGATGGGCTGCCAGGCGCTGGCGTTCCGGGGCGGAGACGACGATGCCGCCTTGCCCTTGGCAGCACTGCCCACAGCGCTGGCACGTAAAAACGTCCATGCATCCTCCTTGTGTCTGCTGGCGGTGCCTTGGGCTTCAAGCACAGGCCATGGGCTTTGGCAAGCTGGGCTTGACCGTCCCCGACGCCCCCCGGTAGCGATACCTTCACGAGGTGCTTATGGAACGACTGACGCCTGCGCGTGCTTTGTATCTTTGGGATATGCACGATGTGTTCAGCCTGGGGCGCTTGGCGCACCAGCGCCGCATGGAGCTGCATCCAGACCCTGTGGTGACGTACATCGTGGATCGCAACATCAATTACACGAATGTCTGCTCCTGTGGATGTCGTTTTTGTGCCTTTTATCGTCCACCAGGAGACCCGGAAGGCTACGTGCTTTCCACAGAGGATTTGCTCGCCAAAATTCAGGAAACCGTGGATCTCGGCGGGTATCAGATTCTGCTGCAAGGCGGGATGCACCCCGACCTTCCCCTGTCGTGGTACGAAGAGATGCTGCGCGCCATCAAAAGGGTATATCCCGAGGTGGCGGTCCACGGCTTTTCCCCGCCGGAAATCTGGTTTTTGAGTCAGCAGGAAGGGCTTCCCGTGACCGAGGTGTTGGGTCGGCTGCGGCAGGCAGGGCTCGATTCCATGCCTGGCGGCGGGGCGGAGATCTTGGTGGACGCGGTGCGGGCGCGGGTATCTCCGCGTAAATGCACGGCGGCCCAGTGGTTGGCAGTCATGGAAGCGGCCCATGCCTTGGGCATGCGGACCACGGCCACCATGATGTTCGGCGCGGGAGAGACCATGGCCCAGCGGTTGGAGCACCTGGAGCGGCTGCGCGCCCTCCAAGACAAGACCGGCGGGTTCACGGCCTTCATCCCCTGGACGTTTCAGCCGAAAAACACCCAGATCGCCGCCACCGAGACCTCCTCCCACGAGTATCTTCGATTTTTGGCCTTGAGCCGCTTGTATTTGGATAATTTTATGAACATCCAGGCGTCCTGGGTGACGCAAGGCCCGCATGTGGGCCAGCTGGCCCTGTGGTGGGGAGCCAATGATTTCGGCTCCACCATGATCGAAGAAAACGTCGTGGCCGCAGCAGGAGTGCATTTTCGCCTCCCGGAGCCGGAACTGCGCATGCTCGTGGAGCGCGCTGGCTTTACTCCCAAACGCCGCACCATGGATTACACTATTATCGAGGACTGATATGCATTTCGAAGCATTGGAACGCCTCCCCGAGGAAGAGAGCGCCCAGCGCCTTGCGCGGTTGCGTTTTTTTCTGGAGCGAGATTATTCCCACCTGGATGGACTGCTCGTCTTTTCGCGAGTGAATCTCTACTATCTTACCGGATCCTTGGCCCAGGGTGTGGCCTGGGTGCCGCGGGAAGGGGCTGCGGTGCTGCTCTGCCGCCGCGGCGTGGAGCGGGCCTGGTTGGAATCTCCGTGGAGTGTGATACTGGAGTTCAAGTCCTTTTCCCAACTGGAGGGAATCTTGCGCGAGGCGGGCTCTCCCTTGGGGAAACGGGTAGGGGCCGAGATGCAGGGACTTTCGTGGGCCATGGGCGAGGTGCTCTCCCGCAAGCTCCCCCAGGTGCAGTTGGAGGCCGCCGACGGGGCCTTGGCCCGGACACGGGCAGTGAAGACCCCTTGGGAGCTTGCCAAGATGCGCCTTGCGGGCACCCGCCATCATCGTGCGCTCACGGAAGCGTTGCCCGAGCACATCCGGCCTGGCATGAGTGAGTGGCAAATCGCCCAGGCCGTATGGCAGTGCTTTTTCGCCCACGGCCACCATGGGCATATGCGTATGCAGGGCCAGGGGGAGGAGATCTTTTTGGGCCATGTGAGCGCTGGAGATTCGGGAAACTATCCCAGCGCCTTCAATGGGCCGCTTGGGGTGCGCGGCGTGCACCCTGCTTTGCCGCTGGTCGGATACGCCGGCGCGGTGTGGCAGGAGGATCAGCCCTTGGCCGTGGACTGCGGCTTTTGTGTGGAAGGGTATCATACCGACAAGACCCAGGTGTATTGGGCTTCGCAGGCCGTGGTGCCGGAGGCCGCCCGCCGTGCCCAGGAACTCTGCGAGGAAGTCCAGATGGAGATTGCCGCCCGCTTGGTGCCGGGGGCGATCCCCGCGGATTTGTACCGCATGGCGGTGCAAAAGGTGCTGCGTGCCGGCCTGGGTGAGGGGTTCATGGGCCTGGGCCGCAACAAGGTGGGCTTCGTCGGCCATGGTATTGGCCTGGCGGTGGACGAGTGGCCGGTCATTGCCCCAGGTTTTGACGAACCCTTGGAAGCGGGGATGACGCTGGCTTTGGAACCCAAGTTGGGCATCCCCGGGCTCGGCATGGTCGGGGTGGAAGACACCTTTGTGGTGACGCAATCCGGCGGTGCGCGTCTTACGGGTGAAGCCATCGGCCCGGTGTTTCTTGCCTGACGCGGGCAGGGAAGAAACACCGGAGGCGAGGAGGAATCGTGTCTCGACTGTGGCTCATTGATGCTGGGTATTTGTTCAACGCCCGCCATAGCGTGCGTCCTGGATATGAATTCAGTTATTTGAAGTTGCGGCATTACTTGGAATGCCAAGGACCCATTTGGAGAGCCTATTATTTCAACGCCAGTCCCAACCCTCCCAGCGATGCGCAGGACAATTTCCACCGCTGGTTGCGCAGCGGCCCGCCTTACGGTCCGAAGATCATCACCCAGATCTATCCCCTTCGGCAGCAACGGGCAGACAAGGCGTATTGCGAAGAGTGTGGCCAGAAGGTCGGCCTGCGCTGTCAGCATCAAGAAGAAAATGGTGCTCCCCACCGCGTGTACAACGAGATCCAAAAAGGTGTGGACGTGGGCATGGCCTTTCGTGCCCTCAGTCTTGCTGCGTATTATGAGACGCTCGTGCTCTCTTCCGGGGATGCGGACCTTGCCGATGTGGTGGATTATTTGGGGAGCAACGGCAAACGCATCGAGCTTGCGGTGTTTCGCGACGGCGTGTCCTCCGCGCTGCAGTGCCGTGCGGATCATATCTACTGGCTCAACGATGTGGCCGATACGCTGGAAAACATTCGGGAGGACGAGCGCGTCTCCAGTTTCGAGGAGGGGTGATGGCATCCGTTTCGCTCAAACACTATAGCCTGGGAGAGGAAATCGCCCATGCGACCATCCACGGTCTGGCAGCCCTGGGCGCGCTCGTGGGATTGGGGATCCTCGTTGCCCGGGCCGCGTCAGTGGGAGACCCCTGGCATGCCACCGCAGGGGTGGTCTTTGGTTTGACCATGACCGTGCTCTATACGGCGTCCACGCTCTATCACGCTATTGCGTCTCCGCAGGTCAAGCGTGTGCTGCGGGTGATCGATCATTGCGCCATCTTTGGGCTCATCGCCGGCACCTACACCCCGTTCATGGTAGGGGTCTTGCGTTCCGCCCTGGGGTTTACCTTGTGCGCCGCCATCTGGGGGTTGGCCATAGCGGGTATGGCGGCCAAGTGCTTGTGTTTTGAGCGCTTTCGCCGACTTTCCATCGTCATGTACGTGGGCATGGGCTGGTTGTGCCTGGTGGCGGGGCGCGCCTTGTTCGCCGCCCTTTCCCCGGAGAGCCGGTGGTGCCTGCTTGCCGGTGGGGTGGCCTACACGGCGGGGGTGCCGTTTTATGTGTGGAAAAGGCTGCCATACCACCACGCCGTGTGGCATGGTTTTGTGGTGGCAGGCAGTGTCTTCCACTACCTGGCGGTGCTGTGGGCCGTGGGGTGAGGCGGTGCGGCAGGGTGGCGCTGTCGCCGTACCCACGTGAGTCTCGGGCCTACTGATTTGGAGGGAGCCCCTCCCATTCCTGCTCCAGGGCCCGCTCCAGGGTGGCTTGGGAAAAGAGGTCCCGCAGGATGAGCGGGCTATTGGGCCGCGTGGGAGAAAAGATGGCGAGGAGCGGGATGGAGCGCGAGCCCAGGGCCGCAAGGAGCGCCATGTTCTGGGGGTCTTCGCGAGTCAGGTCCACGCGCATGAGGACCGCGCCGTATCGTTGGGCGATGGTGCTGCTCGTCTCGGCGGTGAGCACGGTTTTTTCCAAGAATTTGCAGTTGGGGCACCAATCCGCGGTGAAGTCGAGCAGCAGCGGGGTGGTGTGTCGCAGGGCTTCGAAGCGCTGGCGGTCAAAAGGCTGCCATGGGGTGGTGGTCGTTGTGGGGACCAAGAAGATCCACGCGCATAGGGCGGCCACCCCCAGAGCGGTGCTCCGCCAGAAGAGGCGCACATACGGAGATTGCTGCAAGCCCCCCCAGCGTCCCCACATCCAAGCGCAGATCGCGCATATCCATAAGAAGGCGAGTGTCGGCACGACGCGCTCTTGAGGAAGGAGCCCCAAGAGGTAGATGGTGGTGCCCAGAAGAAAGAAGCCCAGGCCGGTTTCCAGGTATTCCATCCAGGCCCCAGGACGGGGAAAGATGCGCATGAGTCCCGGGACGGCGGCGAGCACCAGATAGGGGCTCGCCATGCCTATCCCTGCGCACGCCAAGACCGTGACAATGACCAGCGGCGGTTGGATGAGGGTCCAGGCCAACACTCCGCCGAGAAAAGGGCCGCTGCACGGGGTTGCCAGTACGGTGGCAAGGAGTCCGGTGGTGAAGGAGTCAAGGGCCCCAGGGGCGCCTTCTGGCCGGGGTTTGGATTTGAGGTTGAGCAGGGGAAGATTGAGGAGCCCGAAAAGGCTCATGGCCAGGAGGAAGACGAGGATGGCGAGGGCGGTGATGGCGTTGGGGTTTTGGAAGATCTGTCCCCATGCCATGCCTGTGGCGCCGATGGCGAGGGCCAGGATACAAAAAAAGGAGATGATCCCTGCGGCAAAGGCCAGGTTGTGGACCCGGAAGGCGCGGGACGGGGAGGTTTCGTGGGCCGTGGGCATGAGCCCGCGCAATTTGAGCCCGATGACCGGCAGCACGCAGGGCATGAGGTTGAGAAGAAGCCCGGCGACCAGGGCAAGGGGAACGGCTGTGGCAAGGCTGTGGACCTCCAGTCCGGGATCGAAGACCCGCACCACAAAGGCGGACTCCAGAGGGCCGGGTTGGGGAGTCGTCTGTGCTTGGGGCGGTGTGGGCGCAGCTTGCTCGGCCTCAGGAAGGGAGCGGGCATAGAGGTCCCACCACGGCGTGTCTTGGGGCGTGCGCGCTGCAGCCAGGGCCGCCTCGGTGATGCGGGTTTGGAGCTTTCGGCGTACCGGCTGACAGGTGGTGTCTGAGCAGAGCAGTGTACGCACCGCTACCTGGAGCTCTCCGTGCACTTGGGGGAGGGGAAGGAAGATGGGCGTGGTGCCGGTATAGAGGAGCGCCGTGGCTCCAGGGGAGAGAGGATCCGGTGTGGGGATGCCCGGAGGATAGAGGGGCGCAAGGAGCGTGCCGTCCAAACGGGCGTCCACGCGCGTGGGAAATCCACTGGACCCTGGCGTGTTGGCATAGGCGTGCCAGCCGGGATGGGGGGTGAGCTCCAGCACGGCGAAGTTGCCTTCGGGGGCGCGCACGAGCACCAGGTCCATGTCCACAGGCTCCTCGGTCGCCATGGCTGCAGAACTCATGAGAAGCAGCAGGCCAAGGATGATGATTCGTGTCCAGTACCGCACGATGACCTCCAACCCTGTTCGTAGAGGCAAAGGCCGTTTTCCGGCAAGGGGGGAGATGCCCGGGAAACGAGGCGCCGGTACCACAGGCCAGAAAACACAGGCCAGAAAAACAGTTGACAGCGGCAGAGCCCTTGCCTATGGGATGCCTCCGTTCGCACGGGCCACTAGCTCAATTGGTAGAGCATCTGACTCTTAATCAGCAGGTTCAAGGTTCGATTCCTTGGTGGCCCACCAGCGATACTCCCCACCCTTGGGGCCACTAGCTCAATTGGTAGAGCATCTGACTCTTAATCAGCAGGTTCAAGGTTCGATTCCTTGGTGGCCCACCAGAAAAATTAAGGGGTTAGGTCAACCGGCCTAACCCCTTCGTGTTTTCGTGTCTCGCCTGGGTCTCAGTCAAGAAGGAAAAACCATCGTAGTGGGGCGGGCGTTTCACCCCTTGGGCCACAAGCCCACCAGAAAGAAAACTTCCAGCACTACCAAACCGCATCTTTCGCACATACCGGATGGAAAAGCCGCTTGCAATCTGGACTTCGCCCTTCGCCACCAGGGGCGCTCGAAGCGCCATTGAGAAATTTTCGCAAGGGAAATTGACCCCCAGTGGGCGGCCAGGTCATTATTTTTGGGGAATCTCCATTGAGGGAGGAGATCCCGGAATGTCGGGCCGTCGGATTGGCCGGCGGATCCAAACTTTTTTGTGGGTGGATCCCAACAGACTAATTGACTTTTCCACACCCTCCATCCTTCCCATAAGCAACCTCAGTGATCCCCAACCAGGTACTTTGAGTTTTCCAACAACGTCCCCATCAGAGCCTGAAGGGCAGAGCACCGGTTTACCAGGGGAAAACCCCACAGCAATGCCGCATAAATGGAGTCTTTCAAGCTCTCCGAGAGGCTTATCCCCGTAGACGTTACGGATTCAGGAGCCATTTATCATTTTTTGACGCGCGACGCTCTGCATAACCGGCTAACAATAGAGCGCAGCGGAATTGCCAGCCCGAGTTGATGCGGTTGTGCTGTCATTATTGTGCGTCTTCAACGATAAACACGCTCATATATTTATTTCATGGGTAGTGATTCCATAGAAATTCAAATATCAGCAAACATCTTGAGAATCGTCGCTGACGGATAACTGGAAAGGGAAGCCACGCCGTTTGCAAGCACGATTGGTACAAGGGCGCCTTCATAGCAATAGCTAACCAGACCCGGAAGGGTGGTGAGGATCTTGTTAAGGCCAATGAACGATTCAGGCCCCTGGCTGTCGGTATATTCTCCGGTAGGCACCGAAAGCACCATAGTCTGGAATTGATCCAGCTTCACGAACACCTTGTTGCCCCAATTGACCCGCTTGCCATAGGGTTCCGAGCGTTCCGGCCGGTGCTGAATTTGTGTGCGGATGTACTCGTTGTTGGGGATAAACACCGAGTTTGCAGGGGCATTATTGCCGATGATCTGGAGGAAATCGACAAGTGCCCCTGATTTTTCCTGACCTGCGACGTGGATCGCAATTTGCTTTTGCTTGCAATACTCGAAGAACTTGCGAATTGGAATGACAAGCTTGGAATATTGGCCGCGCAACGTCAGAGGACCGTCCTTGAAGAACAATGTCCTGGACAAGGTGTTGAATTTCTTCTTTTCCCAGAAATAGCGGATGCCGGTAAAAAGCATCAGCGTTTCGTGAATGAGCATGTAGGCTGTGGCAAGAGATTCCGGTGCGGCGTCTTCATCCATCTCAAGATGGAAACCGATCATGTCGGTCAAGAAAATCTCCCCCTTACAGTGGGGACAATTGTCGGTATCAGCCATGTAGGGCAAGCCGTCGATGGCCTCGAAACAGTGGGGGCATTCGAAGCCCGGCGACCTGACCTCGTTGCCTGTCCACCCTTCATAAGCCAACCATTTCAGAGTGTTGTATGGTTCTGCGTTGAGGGATGCGTCTTGAAACGAATCAAAAATGATTTTCCGGACCGCATGATAGTTGTTTACATCTTTTATACGGATCCCTTTCAGAGGTAGCACCGTGGCATGGTACAGGGCTGAGTCTTTCAGGATGTCTCTCAAGGCCATGGGATGGGGATCTCGCTTGTCCAGTCGTTTTACGGCTGCTTGGTCCAAGCGAAGAAGCGCTGTTTTGATAAAAGACAATTCACGGTAAGGCTTGGTGTCGGAACGAATGGTCTGTATCGAGCCGTCCACGGCGAAAATTAGTCGCAAGGGATTGTCGTCGAACTTGATGGGCAGCCATTGGATTTCTTGTCTATCGTCATCCTGATCTGGCATCTCGAATTGTTCGATGAGCTTGTTGACCAGGTCGCTTTTGATCACCTCAAGGTGGCCGAGTTTGCTGGCTTTTTCCATTCCAAGGCGATTGCCGGCTCGGTATGGCATGGGATCAATCCCCTTTTTCCTGTTTTTCGACTACGACCTCGAATTTGTTGATTTGGACCGGAATCACGAAGCGATGGGAGAAGGTCATCATTCTCATGTACCCTGGGGTGCGGGTGGAAAGGATGTCGCGTTGAAGGCCGTCGAATTGAAACTGGAGCTTGGCCAGGGCGTCGACCTCGCTTTGAGCCGAGATGTGGGCGACAAAGAAGTTTTCGGTCTGGACCAGCAGTTCTCGATTGATGGTTGATGGCGACTGGGTCGAATATACGATGCCTATGTGGAACTTGGCGCCTTCCTTAGCAAAGCGAGTATAGACGCCAGTGAAATCCCGGTCGTCCTTTGGAAACAGGTTATGGGCCTCTTCGAAATAGAGCTGGATGAAATGGTTACCCAGCTGATTGCTTGTGAACTTCTTTTCCTGGTGATTGAAGACAGCCCGCGAAAGAAGGTCAGAGAAGTAGGTCCTAATTTCATCGGCTGCGTTGCCCAGGTCGAGGATAACGGTCTTTCCCTCATCCAAAGAGGAAAGAATTTCATTCACGAAATCGGCGGCGCGCGGATCGTGATACCGGCGATAGGGCTGAAGAATCCGCGGCCCCCCGCTCCTTTGCCCTGGCTGCAAAAACCCCAACAGTGCCAAGTCGTCTGAATCAAACAGGGGTTTTCCGCTGGAAGATTGGAATTCCTGGCCGTTGGGGTTATTCTTTCTGTAATTTTCAATCGCTTCGAGAAGCTGGACGAGCTCGTCGAGGTTGGTTGGTGAGGCAAACGAACAGTTCTGGCCGCAGGCTGCTTCGATTAGTTCCCTTCGAAAACCTGGGTTGAAGTGGCTGGGGCCGCCGCTGCTTCCAGAACGGAGTCCAAGGTCCTTTAGCGCTTTTTGATCGCACTCAAACCCTGCTTTATGCAAGATGGCCCAATAGATTTGGATTTTCCTTATTGCGCGAACTCTTTCATTTACCGTCTGGATCTGTTGAATATCTTTGATGCTCGGTAATTCAACGCTGGAAAAACTTCTGATATAAATTGATGTTCGACCTTCCTCTTCAAGAAGTGACCGGATGATGCGCATGCAGGAGTCGGGCTGCTCGTAGAAATTCAGCTTGAGGGGTTTGGAAGGGGTTTCCGGTCTTGGGTTCAAGGCGTACACTTCGCAACGATCCTCGTAGACGCTACGCAGCGACCTGCTGCCGTCTTGCGGGTTGTCGTTGGCATACTCGCCGTTGATGTCGAAAATCAGTTGGCCCACGGAGTGGTCTTTTTTCGTTGCCTCGATGATGCTCTGGGCGATGATCTTTACAACGTTGCTTTTGCCCAACCTGGTTTTACCGAACATCGCCGTTCGGAACCCTTTGAAGTCGTCAATGGACACGCGCACATCGATCTGGGGCTGCTCGATGTCTGCAAAAGGCAGGGTGCATTCCGTAAAGCGAAGCCTGCCAATGGGAAATTGGTTTGTTGGGCGAACGGTTCCGTTGATGATCAAATCCAGAAGCCCTTTTGTTGGCGCATAGACTTTGTATCGGTGAGCACTGACGACATTATTCACGTCTCCAGAAAACGCCGGTCTGTCGGGTTGGTTGATATCGGGAAAATACATTCCAAGGACATGGGTATCCAGCGCGCCCCATTGAAGCTCGCTTCGTGTCCATACATCGAGCTCAGGCATTGATTTTTTGTGCAGCTCGAAGTAGGTCTGTTGCACTTCCTTAGAAAGCGGAGTGGGAGCTGTTGCGGTCACCCGAAGAAGCGAAAAATGTGGAGGCATTCCTTCAAGGTCGTCAGGGGCCATAATGAGAAAAGAGCCGCGAGGAATACCGCCGACGGCCTTCTTGAATGGATCCGATGTGATGATGGTGGCTTTCTCAAAGCCAAGTTCCAACACGTAGCCGACAAACCGCATTTGCTCGTAGGTGCCTGCATCCTCCAGCCTCTTTTCTTTTTCCAGAAATTCAATGAGGGCGCCCATAGGGCCGTTGCGGTATTCGGCCTCTTCGAAAAACACAGTCGTAGGATTCGGCATGTTCCAAATTCCCCATAATTAAAAGTTCTTCATATTTTCCCCGAAACTTCTTGTCCGCTGAAATCATGCTTTTGCGGTATATCGGCTGTAGTTGGAAATAATTTCGGTACAGCTCAACCACGCTTTGATGGTAGGCATTGGTCGCAATAATTAAAGCGCCTCTTTGGGCCGCCCTTTTCAGGCAGCTTGCCAAACGGATCTGGTCGTCCCAGGAAAACAAATCTTCGTTGTACTTGATGAATGCATTGTTGTTATGGCGAATAGTATAGGGGGGGTCTGCAAATACCAGGTCGCCAGCCGAGGCACCGTCGATAACTTCTTCAAAGTCGCAAGCCTTAAGTTCGGCGTTCTTCAATAGCTTGGACACTCCCTCAAAATCGTCCGTTTTAAAGATAACGCTGTTTCTCGTGCCACGTGGCACATTGAATTGCCCATTACGGTTGACTCGATATATACCGTTGAAACAAGTCCGATTCAGGTAAATGAAGCGGGCGGCTTTTTCCGCAAGAGATTCAGGCCGAAAAGACCGGACGGTGTAATAGTAGGAATCGCTATGCTCCATTGCGTGATGTCGCAGTATGTCAAGGACATTTTCCCAGTCATCCCTGATAGCAATGTATGTGTCGATTAGCTCTGCATTGGTATCGCTTAGAACGGCACGGTCAGGAGTAAGATGGAAAAATACAGAACCTCCACCCAGAAAAGGTTCTATATATTTGCCGGAGAAAGCCGGGAAAATGCTAGGATGCCGCTCTACAAGCCACCGCTTTCCACCGGCCCATTTAAGAAATGGAATGTGTTTAGCATTTCGCTTTATCATAAAGATTTCTTCAATTAAGACATAACGTTAAAGCTCAGCGGCTGCCAAACCCAGAGCGAAGCGGCGGGTTTTGCAGTCCACTGGAGTGCCTTGTTAGGCTTTTGATTGATGTGGTTAGCAGAATCATGTCGATGAGCAACAAACCTTACTTTTTCAGGCTTGTATTGCCATCAGGGTAAATTTTGATCTGCTGGTTGCCAATATCAAAAGTGGTATGTGACTTTGTAATGTCACCATTTGAATTGACATTGATGGTCTCGTGATACGACAGACCATCACCCAAATCAATCTGGTCAGTCATGAACCCGTTTGGGTTCCTAGTAAGAGGATTCCAGCCTTTGTCGTTTGTAGCCATGGCATTTCTCCTTTCGGTTTACCGCCTTTGATATTTATCAGGCCCCCACAGTGCGACTTTCTATGAAGCCTAACTACTTATTCTACACAATCTCCCTTTGGCCGCGATCCTTCTTGATTAGCTGATGTCTAGCAGAACCGACCACCGCCGGGCTGTTCGTACTGCCGGTATTGAGGAGATGAGTGCTCAGGACGTCAGGTCTCGAAATCTTCACAATTACCCTTGGCTACCTATTCCCCCTGTTCTGGAGATTGGAGATAATCAGCGGTTCGATTAGTCGGAATGTCGTTGGCCGTCTGCTTGTAACAACCAGCGCAATGTCTCTTATTTGAGAGAGTTTATGTCAAATTTCACAGACTGGTGCAAGTAGTGTATGGTATGTCTAGATCAACGAAGGGCAGACACGTGGCTCGGCTGCTTCCGTAGGGCAGGTGATGTAATCTCCGGGGCCCCACGCCTCAATGAAGGATGATTATCCGTCGGCGTCGGGGTCGTCGCCAACGGGTGTCAGGAAAGAAAGTTGTTGAGCCTTGGTGTCCTGTGGTGAGACAGCACCGATGGTGCAGACTCAAGGAATCGAGAAAGGCTTTAACGGCCTGATAGACGGCCTTGCCACCATCACCGGCGGGCCGATGTCGATTCCACATGCCGATGTGGCGGCCCAGAAGTTCTATCGTCCTAACTGCGGCGGCCTATTGCCCTGAGGCCATTGCCTCGTCGGCGATCTGTCTCAGTCGGTTCAGGACGGATTGGATATTCAGCCACGTCCTCTGGCTGATCTCGGCCTGCTTTTGCCTTATGGCACTACGAACCCAAGTTTTTCCAAGGAATTCAGGCCCGATCCTGCTTGCCGTCTTCTCGGAATAGCCGGCCCGGATCGCCGCTCGGATTGCGTTCAGCTCCACCATGTATTCCTCGACGAATCTCTTTTGGCGGTCCGTAAGGGGGTTCTTCTTCATGTTGTACCTCCCAGCTGTTTACCTCATCAGCAGGTTCAAGGTTCGATTCCTTGGTGGCCCACCACGAATGGAAGGCCCTTCTCGAAGATTTCCGAGAAGGGCCTTTTTGCGTATTCGTCTTGCGGTGAAGGGGCGCGCACAGGGGTGGTGTGCCTGTTCGGGGGCGCCCCGCTCCTCTTGCGGTGGTGGGTAGAGAGCTGATGCTTGTCGTCTGTGGCGCTCAGGAGTGCCCCCGGCGGCGAGGCTGGAGGTGCTGGGTATCGGAAGACAGCCAGTACTCTTTCCACGAATCCAAGGTGTATTCCCGCTTGACGAGCACGGACTCGCCTTCGAGCAATTGCTCGCGCTGCATGGGAGTCAGCAGCCGAGAGAGCTGCATGGTTTCCGAAGGGCGAAGATCTGTCATATGTCCATGCTTGGTAATGAGTTTACCGCGCATACAAACCTCCTTGGTTGCGTATTCAACAAAATTTTTTTAAGCAAAAAACGTTCCTGTCAAGGTTGGATTTGTCCAAAAGCACAGGGACGATTTTTTTCTTGTTTTTTTATGGTATTACCTTGGAGGCCGTGAAGTGGTTTCGATGGATTTCTGTGGCCGAGGTCGGTTTTTGAGTCATGGAGACTCAGGGGCCCGTGTGAGGTGCGGGACGGAAGGGCGCAGTTGTCCGGAAAATCAGACGGTGGGTGGCGCCGGCGAACCCACCGCTTTGTGCGAACCGCTTACCGCTTCACGATTGCAAAAACCGGTCGTTGTGGCACATTCCAAGTCATCGAAGTGCTGATGCTTGTCTTTTTTTTCAGAAGGTCGCGCGAGGATGCCGCCAAGGGGGTGATTGTGTATTTTTCTGTATTTTGAATAAGTTATCACATGCACGCCACATGGCACGTTCGTTGATTAGTGGCAGGGAGGCCGGTTTTCGGCCCACGGAAGCAACCCTTTCCGCAAAGGAGTTTGATACATGTCTATGATGAAGACTATGGATGGCAATACCGCCACTGCCCATATCGCCTACGCCTTGAGCGACACGGCGGCTATTTATCCCATCACCCCCTCGTCCACCATGGGCGAGCTGGCGGACGACTGGGCCGCTGCCGGCCGGAAGAACATCTTCGGCCAGACGGTGCTGGTGCGCCAGCTGCAGTCCGAGGCCGGTGCTGCGGGCGCGGTGCATGGTTCTTTGGCCGGCGGGGCGCTGACGAGCACCTTCACCGCCTCTCAGGGGCTTTTGCTCATGATCCCCAATATGTACAAGATTGCAGGTGAGCTTTTGCCGGGCGTATTCCATGTGAGCGCCCGCGCCATTGCGGCCCATGCCTTGTCCATTTTTGGGGACCATCAGGACGTCATGGCCTGCCGCCAGACGGGTTTCGCCATGCTGGCGTCGAGCTCCGTGCAGGAGGCCATGGACCTGGCTTTGGTGGCGCATTTGTCCGCCATCGAGTCCAGCGTGCCGTTCCTCCATTTCTTCGATGGGTTCCGGACCTCGCACGAGGTGCAGAAGATCCACGTCATCGACTACGAAGACATCAAGAAAGTGGTGAACTGGGAGGCCATCGAGAGCTTCCGCGAGCGGGCCATGAGTCCTTCCAACCCCACCATCCGGGGCACGGCTCAGAATCCGGACATCTACTTCCAGGGGCGGGAAGCGGCCAATGTGTTCTACAATGAAGTGCCGGGCATCGTGGTGGAGCAGATGAAGAAAGTGGCCTCCATCACCGGCCGCGCCTACAAACCCTTTGACTACGTGGGCCACCCGGAGGCCAGCCGCGTCATCGTGGCCATGGGTTCGGGCTGCGAGACCATCGAGGAAGTGGTGGAGCACTTGAACGCCCGTGGCGAGCGCGTGGGTCTGGTGAAGGTGCGTCTGTACCGTCCCTTTGTGCCGGAGTTCTTGTTGCGCGCCATCCCGGCATCGGCGGAAGTGGTGACCGTGCTGGACCGCACCAAGGAGCCCGGCGCTCAGGGCGAGCCCCTCTACAAGGACGTGTGTTCCGCCTATCTGGAGCATGGTCAGGCGCCGGAGATCGTGGCCGGCCGTTATGGTTTGGGCTCCAAGGAGTTCACTCCGGCCATGGTCAAGGCGGTGTTCGACAACATGCGCGCCACTGCCCCCAAGCACCACTTCACCGTGGGCATTGAGGACGACGTCACCCATACCTCCTTGGAAATCCCGCCCTTTGCCGACACTACGCCCGAGGGCACCATTCAGTGCAAGTTCTGGGGCTTGGGCTCTGACGGCACGGTGGGCGCCAACAAGGAGGCCATCAAGATCATCGGCGACAACACCGATCTCTATGCCCAGGGCTATTTCGCCTATGACTCCAAGAAATCCGGCGGCATCACCGTATCGCACCTGCGTTTCGGCAAGTCGCCCATCAAGTCCACGTATCTCGTCACTTCTGCGGACTACATCGCCTGCCACAAGGCCAATTACGTGCGTCTCTATGACGTGCTCGAAGGCATCAAGGACGGCGGCATCTTCGTGCTCAATTCCAATTGGACCCTGGAAGACATGGAGCGGGAGATCCCGGCCTCGGTGCGGCGCACCATCGCCCAAAAGAAGCTGCGCTTCTACAACATCGACGCCGTGAAGATCGCCCAGGAAGTGGGGCTCGGCAACCGCATCAACATGGTCATGCAGACCGCCTTCTTCAAGCTGGCCAACGTGCTTCCCTTTGAAACCGCCGTGGAACTGCTCAAAAAGTCCATCCACAAGGCATACGGCAAGAAGGGTGACAAGATCGTGGCCATGAACATTGCCGCCGTGGATCGCGCCATCGATGCCCTGGAAGAGGTGCAGTATCCGGCCTCCTGGGCGGACCTTGCCCCCGAGGCGCCGGTGGAGCGGGACGAGCCGGATTTCGTGAAGCACGTCATGCGGCCCATGCTCGCCCAGAAGGGCGACAACCTGCCGGTGTCGGCCTTCGAGCCGGACGGCATTTTCCCGGTGGGCACCTCGCAATATGAAAAGCGTGGGGTGGCCATCAACGTGCCGCAGTGGATCCCGGCCAACTGCATCCAGTGTAACCAGTGCTCCTTTGTCTGTCCGCACGCGGCCATCCTGCCGGTGCTGGCCACGCCCGAGGAGCTGGAAGGAGCGCCGGCCACCTTCGAGACCATCGATGCCAACGGCAAGGAGCTCAAGGGCCTCAAGTTCCGCATCCAGGTGAACACCTTGGACTGCATGGGCTGCGGTAATTGCGCCGACATCTGTCCGGCCAAGACCAAAGCCCTGGTGATGCAGCCCTTGGAGACGCAGACCGCGGCGGAAGTCCCCAATTACGAGTTCTCCACCACCATCTCCTGGAAGGACCATTTGGTGCGCCGGGATACGGTCAAGGGCAGCCAGTTCCAGAAGCCGCTCTTGGAGTTCTCGGGGGCATGCGCCGGCTGCGGTGAGACCCCCTACGTCAAGGTGCTCACTCAGCTCTTCGGCGAGCGCATGATCATCGCCAATGCCACCGGGTGCTCCTCCATTTGGGGCGCGTCCGCGCCCAGCGCGCCGTACACGGTGAACGCCGAAGGCCACGGCCCGGCCTGGGGCAACTCCCTGTTCGAGGACGCGGCCGAGTTCGGCTACGGCATTCAGATGGCCTACGCCCAGCGTCAGGCCAAGCTGGTGGCCCTCATGGAGGAGGCCATTGCGCAGGGTGTGTCGGAAGAGCTGGCCACGGCCTTCAAGAACTGGATGGCGGTGCGCCATGACGGCGAGAAGTCCGTGGAGGCGGCGGAGGCCGTGCGCGAGGCCCTGTGGAACAGCGAGCGCACCGAGATCCTCGACGCCATCCTCGCCATGGATGACCTGTTGGTGAAGAAGTCCTTCTGGATCTTTGGCGGTGACGGCTGGGCCTACGACATCGGCTATGGCGGTTTGGACCACGTGTTGGCCTCGGGCGAGGATATCAATGTCCTGGTCATGGACACCGAGGTGTATTCCAACACGGGTGGGCAGTCCTCCAAGGCCACGCCCTTGGGTTCCATCGCCAAGTTCGCGGCCGCGGGCAAACGCGTGCGCAAGAAAGACTTGGGCCTCATGGCCATGAGCTATGGCTACGTATACGTGGCTTCCGTGGCCATGGGCGCGGACAAGGCCCAGCTCATGAAGGCCTTCAAGGAGGCCGAGGCCTATCCTGGGCCGTCGCTCATCATTGCCTACGCCCCGTGCATCAACCAGGGCATCCGCAAGGGCATGGGCAAGACCCAGGAAGAGGCCAAGCGGGCGGTGCAGTGCGGTTACTGGCCGCTATACCGCTTCAATCCGCTCCTTGCCCAGGAAGGCAAGAACCCCTTCATCTTGGATTCCAAGGCCCCCGATGGAACCATTCAGGAGTTCTTGCTGGGTGAAAACCGTTTCGCCATGCTCGAGAAGATTGCTCCGGAAGACGCCAAGCGGCTGCGCACGCGGCTGGAACAGGAGTATCTGGAGCGCTTCCACATGTACGAGTACTTGGCGAGCCGAAAACTGGAATCGGTCGCAGTTCAGGGATCTGGCGATGCACCGCAGACCCCGGAGGGCGAGGCGTGTGTGGTGACGGCCACGGCCGAGCATTCGGGTGCCGGGCGGCCTGCCGAGCCCTGCGATGACGGCCGAGCCGGAAAATAGGTAGAGGTCTGCCCCTGCTCGGGCTTGGGGGAGTCCGGGCAGGGGCCTTTGGTGTGACATCTGTGGAGGGAAACATGTCTATTCCTGCGTTGGCTTTGGTGGCATTCTTGCCCATCCTCGTGGCGTTGGTCCTCATGGTCGGCATGCGCTGGCCATCGACCAAGGCTATGCCCCTTGCCTGGCTCGTGTGTGCGCTGAGCGCCCTTTTGGTATGGCAATTGCCGGTGGGCTACATCGCCGCCCTGTCGCTGCAGGGCATTGTGGTGGCCATCGGCGTGCTCATCATCGTCTTTGGCGCCATCCTCATTCTGTATACCCTCAAGTATTCGGGTGGCATGGAAACCATCCAGTATGGCATGCAGAATATCAGTCGCGACAAACGCATCCAGGCCATTATCATCGGCTATATGTTTGCCGCCTTTATCGAAGGCGCCGCGGGCTTTGGAACGCCGGCAGCCCTGGCTGCGCCGCTGCTTTTGGCATTAGGATTCCCGCCTCTCGCCGCTGCCGTCATCTGTTTGGTGTTCAACTCGTTCCCGGTGTCTTTTGGGGCCGTGGGCACCCCCATTCTCATCGGCCTCAAGTTCTTGGGCCCGTTGGTCACGGGTGCGGTGGACGCCGGCACTCCTGGACTCAATTTTACGGATTTCGCCTCCTTTGCCAAAGTCATCGGACAGTGGGCTTCCGTTTTGCATCTGGGTATGGTTTTTATTCTGCCCATCTTCATGCTGGGATTTCTCACCCGTTTCTTCGGCCACAACAAGTCCTGGTCCGAAGGCTTTGCCGCCTGGAAGTTCTGTGTGTTCGCCGCGGTGGCCTTTGCCGTGCCCTATGTGGGACTGGCCTGGCTCATCGGTCCGGAGTTTCCCTCCCTCATTGGTGGTCTGGTGGGCTTGGGCATCATCGTGGCTGGCGCCAAAGCGGGATTTTGTGTGCCGACAACGGTGTGGGACTTTGGCCCACAGGATCGCTGGGATCCCGAGTGGACCGGCTCCATTGCGTGTGATACCTCCTGCCAGTTTAAGGAGCACATGAGCCAGTTCAAGGCATGGCTGCCGTATGTCATCATCGGCCTGATCTTGGTGATCACTCGGGTACCGGCCTTGGGACTCAAGGCTTGGCTTTCGGCCCAGAAGATCGGCTTCACGGACCTTCTCGGGTACAAGGGTGTGTCTGCATCCATCGACTATCTCTACCTGCCGGGGACTATTCCCTTCACTCTCGTGGCGATCTTGACCATCTTCCTCCACGGCATGAGTGGTGATGCCGTGAAAAAGGCGTGGACCGAGTCTTTTGCCAAGATGAAGGCCCCGACCATCGCGCTCTTTGCTGCGGTGGCGTTGGTGTCCATCTTCCGCGGCTCCGGTGTGGCGGACGCGGCCCTCAACCCTAACAGCTATCCCTCCATGCCGCTGGCCATGGCCAAGGCTGTGGCGGAGATCGCCGGCAATGCCTGGCCGCTTTTTGCCTCCTATGTTGGCGGGTTGGGTGCCTTCATCACGGGCTCCAATACGGTTTCGGATTTGCTGTTCGCCGAGTTCCAATGGGGCGTCGCCCAGCAGCTGGAGCTGCCGCGGCAGATTATCGTCGCCGCCCAGGTGGTTGGCGGCGCCATGGGCAACATGGTGTGCATCCACAACATCGTGGCCGTGTGCGCGGTGACCGGCCTGGTTGGCCGGGAGGGTATGATCCTCAAGCGCACGTTCTGGCCGTTCCTGCTCTACGGCGTGGTGGTGGGCATCGTCGCCTCGCTGATGAGTTTTGTATTCCTGCCGCACCTCTTCTAACACTGATGGTTTGGGCCCCAGGCATGGTCCTGGGGCCTTTCTTCCCCTGTTTTTTTCAAGGAGATGTTCATGATTTCCACGAGTCTGCTCTCGGCCTTCCAGACCTTGCTCGGCAAGGAGAACGTCCTTGACAGTGAAGCGGACCGCCATTCCTATGCGTATGACGCCGCAGTACTGGAGCCCGTGGTGCCGGAATTGGTGCTGCGGCCGACGACCAGCGAACAGTTGGGCAAAACCGTGGCCCTGTGCTTCGAGAACGACCTCCCCATGACGGTGCGCGGCGCGGGGACCAACTTGAGTGGCGGCACCATCCCCACCAAGGAAAAGGGCGTGGTCATCCTCACCAACGGTCTCAACAAGATTCTCGAGATCAACGAGCAGGACCTCTACGCGGTGGTGGAACCTGGCGTGGTCACGGCCAAGTTCGCCGCGGAGGTGGCCAAGCGCGGACTCTTCTATCCTCCGGACCCAGGGTCCCAGGCCGTGTCCACCCTGGGCGGCAATGTGAGTGAAAACGCCGGCGGTCTGCGCGGCCTCAAATACGGGGTCACCAAAGACTATGTCATGGGGGTCAATTTCTGGAACGCCCAGGGCGAGTACGTCAAATCCGGCGGCAGGACCGTCAAGTGCGTCACCGGCCTCAACATCAGCCAGCTCATGGTGGGCTCTGAGGGGACCTTGGGGGTCTTCGACCAGATCATTTTGAAGCTGGTGCCGCCGCCGGTGGCCTCCAAGGCCATGCTGGCGGAGTTCGACGACATCGACAAAGCTTCGCAGACCGTGGCTGCCATCATCGCCGCCAAGATCGTGCCCTGCACTTTGGAGCTTCTGGATAATGCCACCATCAACTACGTGGAAGCCTTCACCAAGGCAGGACTGCCCACCGACGCCGCGGCCATCCTGCTTATCGAAGTGGACGGCGGCCATGAGGCCCTGGTGGAAGACGACGCCGCCAAGGTGCTCGATATCTGCAAGAAAGAAGGCGCCCGCCGGGTGGTGCTGGCCAAGGACGCCGCGGAAAAGAACAAGCTGTGGGAGGCCCGGCGCAACGCCCTGCCGGCCTTGGCCCGCGCTCGTCCCACCACGGTGCTCGAAGACGCCACCGTGCCTCGCAGCCAAATTCCGGCCATGATCCGGGCCATCAACAAAATCGCGGAGAAGTACCGTCTGCAGATCGGCACGTTCGGCCATGCGGGCGACGGCAACCTCCATCCCACCATCCTCACCGACCGGCGGGACAAGGAAGAATTCCACCGCGTGGAGCTGGCCGTGGACGAGATCTTCGATGTGGCCCTGTCCTTGGGCGGCACCTTGTCCGGGGAGCACGGCATCGGTCTGGCCAAGGCCAAGTGGCTCGAAAAGGAGACCACCCGCGCCACCATCATCTACTCGCGTACCATCAAGAAGGCCGTGGATCCCAAGTATCTCCTCAACCCTGGCAAGGTCATCGGAGGCTAGCATGACGCAGGATCTCCATTCCTTGGCCCGCATGCTCATGGAATTGGACGACCAGATGGTCGCCTGCATGAAGTGTGGCATGTGCCAGGCGGTCTGTCCGGTGTTTGCCGAGACCATGCGCGAAGGTGACGTGGCCCGGGGAAAGATCGCCCTCCTGGAAGACCTGGCCCACGAGATGATCCGCGACGCCGAAGGCGTGCAGCAGAAGCTCAATATGTGCCTCTTGTGCGGCTCCTGCGCGGCCAATTGTCCCAGCGGAGTGAAGGTGCTCGACATCTTCCTCAAGGCCCGGGTCATCGTGAACACCTACATGGGACTTTCACCCACCAAGAAGGCCATCTTCAAGGGGCTGCTCACCAAGCCAGCCCTGTTCAACAGCCTCTTGGACGTGGCTTCCAAGTTCCAGGGGCTGTTCACCAAGCCGGCCAGCGACGTCATCGGCTCGTCGTGCGCCCGCATTCAGGCCCCGGTCATCGGGGGGCGTCACTTCATGCCGCTTGCCAAGAAGCCGCTGCGCAAGTTGGTGCCGTCCATGAGTACCCGCCCGGGCAAAAGCGGCTACCGTGTGGCCTTTTTCCCAGGCTGCGTGGTGGACAAGATCTATCCTCATGTGGGGCAGGCGACCCTCAAGGTGCTGGAGCACCACGAGGTGGGCGTGTACCTGCCCGCAGGCCAGGCCTGCTGCGGCATTCCGGCCTTGTCCTCGGGCGACAAGGAGTCCTTCGACCAATTGGTGCTCCACAACCTCGAGCTCTTCGAGAAGGAGCACTTCGATTACCTGCTCACCCCCTGCGCCACCTGTTCGGCGACCATCCATGAGATCTGGCCGCTCATGAGCGGCGACAAGAAGGAGTCCCTGCGCGACCGCATCCAGGCCATGGCCGAGCGCACCATGGACATCGGGCAGTTTCTCGTGGACGTGCTCCACGTGGAGGTCCCGACGCAGGGCAGCGGCACGCGGGTGACCTACCACGACCCGTGCCACTTGAAGAAATCTCTCAAGGTGAGCGAGCAGCCGCGGGCTTTGCTGCGCTCCAACCCCACGGTGCAGTTCGTGGAAATGGCCGAGGCCGACCGCTGCTGCGGGTGCGGCGGCAGCTTCAATCTCCAGCATTACGACCTCTCCAAGGATATCGGTGCGCAAAAACGCAACAATATCGTGGCGTCCGGAGCCGAGGTGGTGGCCACGGGGTGTCCTGCCTGCATGCTGCAGATCTCGGATATGCTCTCGCAACACGGAGACCGTGTGGCGGTGAAACATTTTATTGAAGTGTACGCGGAATCGCTGTAATCCTATGGGGGACCAGGACGACTTGGTCCCCCTATTTTTCGGGCGTTGTTTGGTTTGTTTGTGCAAACAATGGCGAGTCAGGACATACTTATGAGGGCGTTATGGCAAAGAACCTCTATATAACGGCCACGGAAGCACGAAGTGGAAAGTCCGCAATTGTGCTTGGCGTCATGCAAATGCTCCTTCGCGACATCCGTCGCGTTGGTTTTTTTCGTCCGATCATCAACGATGACTCTGGAAAGAAAGACCATGATATCGATTTGGTGTTGTCCCAATTCTATCTTGGTCTGCAATATGAAGAAACGTACGCCCTGACCATGCGGCAGGCCAAAGAGATGGTGAATTCCGGACAGCATGCCCTGCTCATGGAGCGCATCATCAATAAATACAAAGAGTTGGAATCCAAATGCGATTTTGTGCTCCTCGAAGGGACGGATTTTGAAGGCGGCTCTCCGGCTTTCGAGTTCGACATCAACGCCGATATCGCCGCCAACTTGGGAAGCCCCCTGCTCGTAGTGGTCAATGCCTGCCAGAAGACCGAGCACGAGATCATCACCTCCACCAAGTTGTCGTTGGAGTCTTTCTCGGAAAAGGCGGTGGATATCCTCGGCATCATCGTCAACCGGGTGGCGGTTGCCGACCGGGAGGCCCTGCGCATCGCTCTGCGCCAAAGCCTCGCTCGGATGGACGTGCTGCTCTATCTCATCCCTGAGGTGGCGGTGCTCGGCAAGCCTACTATGGCTGACGTGATGAAATGGGTGGGCGCTGAGGTGCTCTACGGTCGCGACAACCTGGAGGCCCAGGTGGAAGACATCGTGGTGGCGGCCATGCAGATCGGCAATTTCCTCGACTACATCGAAAAGGGGAGTCTGGTGGTCACCCCGGGCGATCGCTCGGACATCATCGTGAGCGCCTTGGCCTCGCGGCTGTCCGCAGCCTATCCCGACATCGCCGGAATCCTGCTCACCGGCGGCATCCGGCCGGATCGCAACGTAGCGCGTCTGGTAGAAGGCTGGACCGGCGTGCCCGTACCGGTGCTTTTGGGCAAAGAGGCCACGTTCCAGACCGCCCGGCGCCTCTACAACATGTACGGGAAGATCGAGCCCGACAACCAGAAGAAGATCGCTTCGGCGCTCGGTGTCTTTGAGGAGAATGTGGATACGGTGGAGATGCGCTCGCGCCTCAATACCCGAAAATCCACCAAGGTGACGCCGCAGATGTTCGAATACAGCCTCATCGAGAAAGCCAAGGCGCATCGTCAGCACATCGTCCTTCCGGAAGGATCCGACGAGCGTATTTTGCGGGCTGCGGATATCTTGGTGCGGCGTGGTGTCGTGGACCTGACTATTTTGGGTGATATTCCTACCATTCAGTCCAAGATCTCCCAGATGGGGCTCAATCTGGAATCCGTACAGCTCATCGATCCATCCAAGAGTCCGGATCTGGAAGAATACATCGAAACATTCCATGAACTCCGCAAAAGTAAAGGAGTATCACGGGAACTTGCTTGTGATTGCATGATGGATCCCACCTATTTTGGGACCATGATGGTGTATTTGGGCAAGGCCGATGGTATGGTCTCAGGCGCCATCAATACCACGGCGCACACCATTCGGCCGGCGTTGCAGATCATCAAGACCAAGCCCGGTATTTCCATTGTATCCAGTGTGTTTTTCATGTGTCTCAAGGACCGGGTATTGGTATTCGGCGACTGCGCCGTGAACCCCAATCCCAATCCGCAGCAATTGGCGGAGATCGCCATCAACTCCGCCGAGACTGCCCGGGTGTTCGGCATCGAGCCGCGGGTGGCCATGCTGTCGTATTCCACCGGAGACTCAGGGGCGGGCAGCGACGTGGACCTGGTCATCGAGGCCACGCGCATCGCTCGCGAGCGGGCGCCGGAGCTGCTCATCGAAGGCCCCATCCAGTACGATGCGGCCATCGATCCGGAAGTGGCGCAAAAGAAGCTCCCCGACAGTCCGGTGGCTGGACGGGCCACGGTGTTCATCTTCCCGGACCTCAATACCGGCAATAATACGTACAAGGCCGTGCAGCGAGCGGCCAACGCCGTGGCCATCGGCCCGGTGCTTCAGGGCCTCAAAAAGCCGGTCAATGATCTCTCCCGCGGCTGTCTGGTGCCGGATATCGTCAATACCGTGGCCATTACCGCCATTCAGGCCCAGGCGGAAAAGGGAATCATTGCGCAGCAGTGATCGTGGATTTTTGCGTATATCCAAGCGGCATGATTTTTTTCGTGCCGCTTGAATTTTGCCATCGCATGTGAAGGAGATTGGTTATGTATGTGTTTGTGATCAATTCGGGAAGTTCTTCCCTCAAATATCAGCTGCTCGATATGGATAAACGCCAGGCAGTTGCCTCCGGTGTTGTGGAACGCATTGGCGAATCCATGGGCCGTATCACCCACAAAAAGTATCCTGGCGAGTCACGCGAGGCCAAAACGTCCATGGATATGCCTTTTCCTGATCACCGTGTTGCCATGGATCAGGCGGTCGCTTTGCTCGTGCATCCTGAGCATGGGGTCATTGCTTCCAGAGACGCCATCCAGGCCATTGGTCACCGCGTGGTGCAGGGCGGCGAGACTTTGGTGCAGAGCACCCGCATCACCCCGGAGGTCATTGCCCAGATTCGCGCCAACTTCCAGCTGAGCCCCTTGCACAATCCCGCCAATCTGGTGGGTATCGAGGCCGCGCTGGAGCTCTTTCCCCACGCCCCGCAGGTGGCGGTGTTCGACACCGAATTCCACCAGACCATGCCGCCGGCCGCCTATCTGTACCCGATTCCGTATCATTTCTACGAGGAAATGCGCGTGCGGCGCTACGGTTTTCATGGTACCTCGCACCGCTATGTGACCCGTGAGGCCGCCCGCCTCATGGGCAAACCCATGGAAGCCGTGAACCTGGTGACCCTGCATCTCGGCAATGGGTGCAGTATGGCCGCCGTCCGTCAGGGCCGGTGCGTGGACACCACCATGGGCATGACCCCGCTCTCGGGCCTCATGATGGGCACCCGCAGCGGCGACATCGATCCGGCCATCGTCTTCTTTCTCATGAAGGAAAAAGGCTACAGCGCGGATGCGATGGACGCCATTCTCAACAAAGAGAGCGGACTCAAGGGGATTTGTGGCAAAAACGATATGCGCGACATCCATGAGGCGGCAGCCGCGGGTGACGAGCGCGCACGTTTGGCCCTGGAGATGTTCGTGGGCCGGATCCGCAAGTTTTTGGGTGCCTATCTGACGGTCGCCGGGCCCTTGGATGCCATCGTCTTCACCGCCGGCATCGGCGAGAACGACGACATCGTCCGCCGCATGGTGTGCCAGGATTTGGAGCATCTGGGCATCGTCCTGGACGAGGCGGCCAACGCCGGCCGCAAGGGCGCGGCCACGGCGGTACACGCCCCAACGAGCCGGGTGCAAATCTGGGTCATCCCCACCAACGAGGAACTGGAGATCGCCCAGGCCACGGTGGCGGTCCTGGAAAACTGAGGCTGTCCCGATTCGGGCCTGGTGGATGCTTCCCCCAGGCCCAGACGTATGGGCGTCGCCCCCGCCGTACTGGCGGGGGTGCGTCCGTCCTCGCAGCAATACTGGCCAAATCCCGAGCGCTTTTCGGGACGGCACATACCGCGCTATGAAAACAGCGCAGGGACTCCAAAATTGGTGTGAAGGAATTTTAGAAATGCAGGGGGCGGGGAAAAAATGGCGGAGAGGGTGGGATTTGAACCCACGTACGGAGTATGAGTCCGTAACTCGATTTCGAGTCGAGCGCGTTACGACCGGGCTTCGCTACCTCTCCGCATGGATCGGCGGGATTCAAAGAACGCAGTGATCAGTGCACTGCAGGGTTGGGCGAGCACGCCTTCGCGCACCCAAAAGTGGTGGTTGCTCCACGAGACATCGGCGCTGTGCATGCGGCTTCCCAGGCAGCCTGCCTTGGGGTCTCGGGCGGCGAACACCACTCCGGCCAGCCGGGCGTGAATGATGGCGCCCAGGCACATCAAACACGGCTCCAAAGTGACGACGAGCACACATCCCGGAAGGCGGAAATTGCCTTCCCGCGCCGCGGCCTGGCGCAGGGCCAGGATCTCCGCGTGGGCCGTGGGATCGTTCTGGGCGATGACCCGGTTGCCCGCGCGGGCAAGGATCTCGCCTTCGCGCACCACCACCGCGCCCACCGGCACTTCTCCAATTCGTTCGGCCTCTTGAGCTTCCTTGAGGGCTTCTGCCATGAAGGGGACCCAAGGGTCGGTGCCGTGCAACGGGAAGGAGTCCATACGGGGGCGGGCTCTGGTTGTCAACGTGTACGCAGATACTCGATGCCCCGGGCGAAGATTTCCAGTCCCAAAAGGGGACGTTCGCCCCGAGTCCAGCGCGGGTGGTTGGTGAAGTGGTTGAAGGCCTCGGGGTGGGGCATGAGGCCGAAGATGCGGCCGGTGGGGTCCGTGAGGCCGGCAATGCCCATGGGCGAGCCGTTGGGATTGGCCGGGTAGTCTTGGGTGGGCAGGCCGGTGGAGGGGTCGCAGTAGGCCACCGGGGCGAGGTGGTCCGCTTGGATGCGGGAGAGGATTTCCGGGCTGGCGGTGATGAGCTTGCCCTCGCCGTGGCGCACGGGCATCTCCAGGACGCCGTCGAGCCCTCGGGTGAAGACGCACGGCGAGGCCGGATCGATCCGCAGGCTGACCCAACGGTCCTCGAAGCGGGCGGAATCGTTGTGCCCCAGGGAGACCTGGCGCACGAAGCGCTGACCGTCCAGGCCTGGCAAAAGCCCGAGCTTCACCAGCAGTTGGAAGCCGTTGCAGATGCCGAGGATGATGCCGCCGGCGTCCAGGAAAGCGGCGAGGTCGTCCACCAGGCTCTGGCCGCTCTGGGTGCGGGCATGGCGCCAGCGCACGGCCGCGGCTTGGGCCGCGCCCAGATCGTCGCCGTCGAGAAATCCACCCGGCAGGATGAGGAATTGAAAGTCCGTCAGCCGCACCCGTTCGGCCAAGAGGTCGAAGAAAAAGGCGATGGTGACCGCATCGGCGCCGGCCTTTTGGGCGGCATAGGCGCATTCTTGCTCGCAATTGGTCCCGTATCCCGTGACCACAAGGGCGTGTACCCGCATATCGTTCTCCCTGAAGTTTGGCGCTTCCTAGTCGGTGGACGCCGTGGAGGCAAGGGGCGGCTCCTGGGCGCAGGTCAAGGGCTGCAGCGCCGGGTCGAAAGGTCCGAAGCTTCCGTGTTCGGCCACCAGGGTGAAAAAGGTCACCCGGTCGTAGCGCCAGATGCGCGACTCCTGAACGCCGAAGCGGGCGTAGTAGTCCGCCTTGGCAAAGGGGTGGTTGGATTCGGTGAGGTCGTACACCGCGTCATCCACTTCCGCCCAGGCGTGGACCACGTATCCCGGGCCGCCGGGGATCCAGGCGTGGACCACGCTGGCGGTCTCGCATTCACTGGCCACTTCCAGGGCCGCGGCGAAGCTTTGCTCGCGAAATTCCATGGTCACTTTTCTCCTTGGTGCTGGCGCAGGGCCACCAGGGCCGCGCCGATGGCGTTTCCCGAGGCCGCATGCGCGGGGATGATGAGTTCCGTGCCCAGGGCCTTGGCCACGGGAGGTAAAAGATAGGGGGCCGCCGCACCCATGCCCACCAGAGGAAGACGCAGACGCACGTTGAGCTCCAGGTAGGGTCCGGCATGGGTGTTCAGGGCCGCGGCCAGGGCCGGACCGCCGTGGCGCATGCCCAGCGCGTGGACGATGGCCTGCGTGATGCGTGACGCGGCGGCGTCGAGGACGCGCTGCGAAAGCTCGGACGCTCGTAGGCCATGGGCCTGGGCCAGGATGTCTACCCCGGCTTCAGCGAGTCCGCGGTCCCAGAGGTCCAGGATGCCCTGGGCGTGGAGGCAGTCCGTGGGGGTAAGTCCGGTGGTGACCACCAGCCCTTGGGCCTCCAGCCAGGCGAGGGCGGCCTCCAGTCGTGCCTCCGGTACATCGAGTCCGCGGCGAAGTTCCCCCCAGGTGGCTGGCCCTCGCTCCAAAAGCCAACGCCAGACGGCCGCCCCGGTGGCCGCCTTGCCGGTGCTCGGGACTTGAGACAGTTGGCCCCCGGTATGGGGCAGGACGAGCAGCCGGCCGGCGCCGCCGCCCAGCCAGGTGCGCGGATGCGGCAGAGAAAGATTCAGGGCAGGTACGCGGCACAAGGGGGTCACTCGCTGGGGGCCGATGGCGAGGGTCTTTCCGCATACTTCCACCAGGCTGTCGCCGCCCACGCCGACGGTGTCGGTGTCCACTGCCGGTACATGGGTGGAGAGTCCGGCCATGGTGAGCCCCTGGGGGGCGATGACCGGGCGGCCTTCGGTGACGAGGGCGATGTCCGTGGTGGTGCCCCCCACGTCCACGACCAGGGCGTTGCTGTGCATTGCCGCTCCCCACAAGGCCGTGGCCGCCGGCCCGCTGGCCGCGGTGTGGGCCGCGTGGCGCCTCGCCTCGGCAAGGTCCATGGCCGTGGCGTCACCGCGCACCAAAAAGACCCGGCCGCCTTGGTGGGGAAGCACGCGCTCCATGCGCGCCACAAAACCTTCCATGATGGGCAGAAGCTGGGCATTGGCCAGGGCGGTGGCGGCGCGTTCCTTGAGCCCCGGCCGGCCGCTTGCCTGGTGGGAGCAGAACACCGGCTTGGGGTCCACCAGGGCGATGGCCCGGGCCGCCACTTCCTCGTGACTGGGGTCGGCAAAGGAGAGCAGGGCCGCCACCGCGTAGGCGTCCACATGGCCGCGCATGGCCGTGACGCCTTCGAGCAGCGCCTCAAGGCCCAAGGGTTCGTGCTCGATGCCGCGGGCCTTGTGGCCGCCGGGCACGTGGCAGACCAAGGCTGCAGGGAGCCGCAGGGCCTTGGGCGCGCCGATGACGATCAGCCCTACCTCCGCGCCGCGGCCTTCCACCAAGGCGTTGGTGGCCAAGGTGGTGGACAGGGCGATGGTAAGACTCGCTTGGGGGTCCGGCAGCGCGGCCCGCACCGTCTCGAGGGCCGCGAGGATGGAGGTCTCCACCGCTGCGTGCCGGGTGGGCACCTTGGCGGTGGCGCACACACGGCCGCTTGCATCCACAAGGGCGGCGTCGGTGGAGGTGCCGCCGGTATCGATGCCGATGATGTGTGTCATGGGCGGCCTCTCTACGGCGCAAGCCCATGGCCGTAAAGGGGCGGCGGCAGCCGCTCACGGATCTCTGGACGCATCGGCTGAAATCATCGAACCCTATGAAAAGACAGGCAGAAGAAAAAATCGGTCCGTGAGTGACTGACCCCTTGAAAACAAAAATGTTTTCTGTCAAAAATCCTTCCAAGACATTTCCCGAGAGCGAAAAAATCGGGGGAACCGTGAGTACGGCGCCGCCAGTCCGCGCTACTCCTGGACCCCCGAACCCCGCTCTCTGAATGCATGACCCGATTCGAGGGGATTAAGAC
>NZ_JCANTW010000014.1:166656-244078 GCF_059568695.1 Thermodesulfomicrobium thermophilum DSM 16697
CGACCTTAACATCTCTGAATGCATGGCCCGAGTTGAGGGGGTGAAGACGCAAGAGACGGAAACTTCGTGTGCGTTTCCTCTCCTTGGTCTTGGGATGCTTCAAAGCCCAGAGGACCTCTGCGTTGCGCAGGGGTTTTCTGGGCTTTTTCAGTTGGTGGCCGTGTGGAGCGTTGGCCGGGGGGGATGGCTGTTATTCGGGAAAAGGCGAAGCGCTGTCGTGACCTTTGTCCGGGGCTGTCAGCAGTTTGGCGCGGCGGTAGCGGAAGGTGTCTCGGGTGAGCTGCAGCAGGCGGGCGGCTTGAGATTCGTTGCCCTGGGCGAGGGCCAGGGCCTGGGAGAGGTAGTGGCGCTCCACCTGGGCAAGCAACCGGGGCAGATCCAACCCCTCTGGCGGCAGCGGCGGCAAGGCGGCTGCCGGGTGCCGGGAGGGCGTTTCGATCCCCAGGTCCTCGGGGGTGATTTGGGGCCCGCGGGCCAGTAGTGCGGCGCGCTCCATGAGGTTTTTGAGTTCGCGCACGTTGCCGGGCCAGGAGTGGGCAAGCAGGCAGGCTTCGGCCTCCGGCGTCAGCCCGGCAAGTTCCTTGCCGAACTTGGAGGCGAATTCGTGGAGAAAGGCTCGGGCCATGGGGAGGATGTCTCCTTGGCGCTCCGCCAAGGAGGGCACGCGGATGCGCACCACTGCCAGGCGGAAGAAGAGGTCCTGGCGGAAGGTGCCTTGGGCGACGCACTCTTCGAGGTTACGGTTGGTGGCGGCGATGATGCGGGTTTGCACCGTGCGCGGCCGCGTGGCGCCCACGGGGTAGAATTCGCCGCTTTGCACGAAGCGCAGGAGCTTGGCCTGGACCTCCAGGGGCAGTTCCCCCACTTCGTCGAGAAACAGGGTGCCGCCGTCGGCCGTGGCCACGAGTCCGGCCTTGCCGCGGCGTTCCGCCCCGCTGAAGGCGCCGGGCGCGTAGCCGAAGAGTTCGCTTTCCACCAAATCCCGCGGGATGGCCGCGCAGTTGAGGCTCACCAGCGGGCCGCGGAAAAGCGGGCTGCGCAGGTGGATGGCGCTGGCGAGGAGTTCTTTGCCCGTGCCGGTCTCGCCCTCTACGAGCACCGGGGTGTCCGGGCTTTGAGCCACGCGGCCCACCAGGTCCATGACTGCGGTGATGGCGTCGCTTTCGGCGATGAAAAAGGGCATGTGCTCGCGCAGCGCCCGCTCCTGGAGCAGCCGCGCTTCTTTGCCCAGGCGCAGGAAACTGGCGGTGCGGCCAAGGGCGGCGGAAAGGGCCTCCAGGCGCACGGGTTTGACCAGGTAGTCCACGGCCCCGGCCTTCATGGCGCTGATGGCCGTGCGCACGTCTTCGTAGGCCGTGATGACGATGATGGCCGCGTGCGGGGCGGATTGCCGCAGTTCGGGCATGATTTCCAGGCCGCTTTGGTCCGGCAATCCAATATCGAGGAGCACGATGTCCGGAGGGTCCTTGCGGGCGAGTTCCAGGCCCTGGCCGGCCGTGGCCGCGGTGGCCACCTGGTAGTCCCGGCCCAGGGTCAGGGCGAGGCTGTCGCGGATGGACTCTTCATCGTCGATGATCAGAATGCTCATGCGCATGGGGCACGTCCGTTTCGGGTTGGAGGCGTGGGGGCGCGGCGGATGCGGTGGGGAGATCCACCACGAAAGCCGCGCCGCCCAGGGGACTGTCGGTGACCTGGACTGCGCCGCCGTGGTCCGCCAGGATGCGCTGCACGATGGAGAGCCCGATGCCGGTGCCGTCCACGGCGGTGGTGTAGAAGGGGTCGAAGATGCGCTCCCTCTCTTGGATGGGCACCCCGGGGCCGCTGTCTTCCACGCTGATGCGGGCATGGGCTGCGTCTTTTCCCACCGTGATGCGGATGCGTGGGCGTCGGCCAGGGACTCCTCGGGCCGCCCGGGCGGCGTTGTCGGCGAGGTTGACCACCAATTGCTCGAGCAGCGTGGGGTCGCCCCGCACCCAGACGGGTTCGGGGGGCAGTTCGGTCTGGAGTTCGACCCCGTGCTTGCGCAGCGTGGTGGCCATGAGCCCCACGGCCTCGGTGACGGGATTGCGCAGGTCGAGGTGCTGAAAATGGGGCGTCGAAGGCTTGGAGAAGTCGAGGACCCGGCGGATGACCGCCTCGATCTTGCCGGCAGCGGCGCCAAGTTTGGCGGTGAGGGAGCCAAGCGTGCGCGCCGTCTCTTCGGGAAGCTCCTGCGCCATGGCCTCCAGGGCATAGAGGTAGCCGAGGATGCCGGAGAGGGGGTTTCGGATCTCATGGGCCAGCCCTGCGGCCATGCGGCCGAGGGAGGTGATCTTGTCCAACAGCAGGACCTGGCGGGCGAGGCGTCGGGTCTCGGTGACGTCGGCCAGGAAGACGGCCAGGCGTCCGCCGGCGCTGTCCTGGGTGCGCACCAAAGTGACGCGGACATCGTAGTCTTGGGGAGGGCCGGTTTGGCTCACGCTTTGGACTTCGCCGGTGGCGAGCGCCCTGGCCATGGCCGTGTGACAGGTGGCGGCCAGGGCTTCGTCGAGCACGTCCGCAAGACGCATGCCCAGGAGCGACTCGCGGTTGCCGCCGATGCGCTGGGCCGCGGCGTCGTTGATCTCGAGGATGACGCCGTCTTCGTCCACCAGGAACAGGGACTCGGAGGGGGCGTCGAGCAAGGCCCGGGCCTTGGCCTCGCGGTCGCGCAGCAAGGCCTCGGTCTGGCGGCGCTGTTCGATTTCGAAGGCCAGGTCCCGGGTGCGGCGTTCCACTTCGATGGTGAGCCCGGCCTGGGCCTTGCGCAGGGCGTTTTCCGCCTGGATGCGCTCGGCCACCTCCCGCTCCAGTTCGGCGTTGGCCTCGCGCAGGTGGCGGGTGCGTTCGGCCACCGCCAACTCCAGGTGAGCGGCATGGCGCTCCAGGGCCGCTTGGGAGGCGCGCCGCAGGCGCAAGGCCAGCATGGACAGGGCGAGCATGGCACACAAAAGCGCCACCCCGAGGGCGGCGGCCCAGGTCCATTCCTTGGGGATGCTGTAGAATCGAGGCGGCGCGAAGAGGATGCGGGAATTGGGGGGGAGTTTGGCGTGCGGGATGTCGAAGCGGAGCAGTTGGCGGTCGTCGAACATGGGCACCGTGGGGGTCTTTTCCACCACCGGCGGCAGGGCGCCGGTGCCAAGGACCTCCGTAGCCATGACTCCGGCGGCGTGGCCGTGGGCGTAGGCCTCGATCATGACGCCGCCAAGACAGCCGCTGCCCAGCTCGAAGTCCCAGAAGCCGTAGATGGGGACCTGGGCGTACTGGGCGAGAAAACGGTTTTTGTCCCGGTAATCGAGGAGGATGCCCTCTTCATTGCGCAGTACGCCGTGCACCAGGATCACCTGGCCTGCGCTGAGAGTGGGCAGGCGCCGGCGCAGGGTGGCGGCGTCCAGGTTGTTCCAGAAGGTGAAGGTGACGGGTGCAAATTGGGGGGCCGTGGCGCGGAGCTCCCGGTCCGTGATGTCGTCCGGGGAGACCTGATCGCCGCCGATGATGACAAACTCCCGGGTGCCCGGATGCAGGCGGAGCGCCAGACGGATGGTCTCGGCCAGGGCCGGAGTTTCCGCCAGGCCCGTGACGCGGGCAAGGCCGGCGAGCATGTGTGGCGTAAAGCCATTGACTCCGCAAAAGACTACCGCGGCCTGCGGAAAGTGCGGGGCCAGCTCGGTGCGCACGAAGTCCAAGGCCACATTGTCGCAGGCCAGGATGAGATCGAAGCGCTGGCCACGGAGCTTGGCGCGTAAGAGTTCGGCCAGTCGGGTAAGGTATTCGGGGCTGGGGTTGCGTTTGGTGTCGAGGTATTCCACCCACAAGAGGGCTTCGGGGAGCTTTTCGTGAAAGGCATCGAGGATGCCGCGGGTGAGCTCGTCGGTCCAGGTGAGTCCGGGATGATAGGATTGGAGCACGAGCACACTGGGCCGCGCCGCGTGCGTCACAGCGGCTGGGGCGAGCAGCATGAGGAGGACGGCGAAACACCAGAGAAACCGCGCCATGGCCGCAGACGTACGGGCTTTGGCCGCAGGCTTCAAGGTCCGAGGTCATTGACCTGATGCAGAAAGCGGGTACGGAGCCGCACAGCATTTTTGCTGCAGAGTCGTGGAACACATAAGGAGAGAGCATGGCGCCAACATGGGCAGTCGCCTTGGGCGGCGGGGCGGCCCGGGGATGGGTGCATATCGGCGTGCTGCAGGCCCTTGTCGAGGCGGGCCTGGCGCCGCAGGTGGTGTGCGGCACCTCCATCGGAGCGGTGGTGGGCGCGGCGTACGCAAGCGGCAACCTGGAACGCCTGACCGCGTGGGTGACGTCGTTGACCAAGCTGGAGGTGGCGCGGTTCTTCGAGCTGGATTTTTCCCTGCGCGGCGTGGTGGATACAGATCGCCTGCGCCGTTTCCTCGCCCAGCATGTGGCGTCGGAGGACTTGGATATCGCCGATCTTCCGGTGCGTTTCGCCACCGTGGCCACGGACATGGAGAACGGGCGGGAAATCTGGCTCAAAAAAGGCGGCGTACTGGACGCTGTGTGGGCTTCCATCGCCTTGCCGGGGCTTTTCCCGGCCATTCGCCACCGTGGCCGGTGGCTGGTGGACGGCGGGTTGGTGAACCCGGTGCCGGTATCCGTATGCCGGGCCTTGGGGGCGGAGGTGGTCTTGGCCGTGAACCTCAACGCCGACATCGTGGGCAAACACCTTCGCCGCCGCAAGGCGGAGTCCGGCAAAAACGGTCGCTTTCCGGCGTGGATCACCGAGTACGCCAAAAGCGTCTTTCCCGGCATGGCCGCGGACGACCCGCCGAGCCTTTTCGAGGCCGTGGCCGCCAGCGTCAACATCATCCAGGACCGCATCACCCGCAGCCGCATGGCGGGGGACCCGCCGGAGGTCCTGCTCGCTCCCAGGCTTGGGCATTTGGGGCTGTTGGAGTTCCATCGCGCCTCCGAGGCCATTGCCGAGGGCCGACGCGTGGCGCAGCGGGCCATCGAGGAACTCCAGCGCCTCCTTGCCGCCGACGCGTAGTACGCCTCGCACGGCGTGCCCCAGGCGCGTGATTTTTGTGTTTGACAGCTTTGGGGACCGCACGGTAACGCGGGTCATCTTTTGACCGATGGTCATTTTTTGACGAGGCGTCATGGCACGACGGCAGCAGGAAAAATCCGCCCAGACCCAGCAGGAGCTTTTGGAGGCTGCGGAGCGGCTCTTTGTGGAGAAGGGCTATCTCGCCACCACGGTGCAGGAGATCACCGAGGCCGCAGGCTATGCCAAGGGTAATTTCTACCGCTACTGGGCGAGCAAGGACGAACTCATGCTGGAGATCATCGCCAGCAAGATGCGGCAGTACCGCGCCATGCGCGACGCGCGGGTGCGTGAGGCCCGCAGCCTTGCCGAGGTGATGGACGGCGTCCTCGATTTTCTCGCCCGCATCCACCAGGATCGCGGCTGGTCTTTGGTGTTTTTGGAGTTCACCATCTATGCGGCGCGCAAGCCTGAGCTGCGCGCCCGTCTCTCGGAGGCGCACTACCGCCTCTCCAACGAAATCTTTGCCGCGCTCGTGGGTCCGTTTCTGCCGCCGGGGTGCGATGGTCAGGCCATGGGCGCCCTCAACACGGCGTTGTTCGAAGGTTTTGTGATTCATGAACTCATGGGCACCGGCGTACTCCATTGGGAGGATTTTTGTCGGGTCGCCCGGAAGTTGGCCTTGGAATGTGCGGCGTCCCGCACCCTTTGCCCTGAGGCAGAGGCTTCCCCAAACCGTCCGGTCGTGGGGCCGGGCACTGTTTCTTCGGAGGAATCATGATGGCGCGGATCGTTTTTCTGCTGCTGGCGGTAAGCGCCGCAGCTTCGGCATGGGCGGAGCCCATCCGGTTGACCTACAGCAATTTTTTCCCCCCCACCCATGTGCAGTCCAAGCTGGCGGAAGAGTGGTGTCAGGAAGTGGCGCGACGCACCGGCGGCGCCGTAGTCATCGACTACTACCCCGGCGGCACGCTGACCAAGCCGCAAAACGCCTATGACGGCGTGGTGGAAGGGATTTCGGATATCGCCATGTCCGCGTTCGCCTATACCAAGGGGCGTTTCCCGTTGCTCTCGGGGCTGGATTTGCCCTTGGGCTACCCCACCGGGGCCTTGGCCACCCGCGTCGCCAATGAGGCCTTGGCCCGCTTTGCGCCCAAGGAAGTGAACGATGTCCATGTGCTGTACCTGCACGCCCATGGCCCGGGGATTCTCCATACCGTGGCCAAGCCCGTGACCCGCTTGGAGGACGTCTCCGGCCTCAAGATCCGTGCCACGGGCTCCAGTGCCGCCGTGGTGGCGGCCTTGGGCGCAAGTCCGGTGGCCATGCCCATGAACGACGCCTATCAGGCCCTGCAAAAGCGGGTGGTGGACGGGAGCATGTATCCCGTGGAGACCAACAAGGGCTGGAAGATGGCCGAGGTGGTGGATTTCATGATCGACACCCGGGCCACGGCCTACACCACGGTCTTCTTCGTGGCCATGAACAAGGCCGCCTGGGACCGCATCCCTGTCGAGCACCAGCGCACCATCACCGCCCTCTGCCAGGAATGGGCCGCCAAGCATGGCGCGGCCTGGGACGAAAGCGACCGGGAAGGCCGGAAGTTCTTTTTGGAAAAAGGCAAAAAGATCATCACCCTGAGCGCGGAAGAAGAAGGGCGGTGGCGGGCGGCCATGGAGCCGGTGCTTGCCCAGTACATCGAAGCCTGTCAGAAGGCGGGCCTCGACGGCGCGGGGCTGGTGTCTTTCGTGCAGGAGCGGCTGCGCTGAAACGTGTGCGCCGGCGGCCTGAACGCTGACGAGAACAGACAAAACCATGCGGCAGGGGACTTCCTCTGCCGCATGTGCGTGAGGGGAATTCGAGGGGATGCAGAAAGTGCAGGAGATGGTGGTCCGCCTGACTCGCGCTGTGGCCACGGCCGCGGTGCTCCTCATGATGGCTGTCACCGTGGTGAGCGTGGTGGGGCGGCTTGTCGGCGTGCCGCTCTTTGGTGCGGAAGAGATGGTGGCCTTTCTGTGTGTGGCCGTGGTGGCGGCGAGTCTCCCCTATTGCCAGGAGCACCGGGCGCATATCGGGGTGGAGCTCGTGGTGCGGCGCCTGTCGCCGCGCTGGCAGCGGCGCCTGAAATTTGTCCGTGATCTCGGTTCGTTGGGACTCTGGCTGGCCATGGCTTGGGCGGTGGGGGCCTATGCCGTGGCCAAGTGCCGATCCAGTGAGGTCTCGCTCAACCTGGGCTGGCCGGAAGGCGCTGTGGTGGGGCTGCTTGCCGCAGGCCTTGCGGTGACCGCGCTCCTCATGGTCGCCGAGTTCATCCACTGGCTGCGCAGGAGGGATGCATGACCCCGGCATGGACGGGATGTGTGGGCATCGTGGTGATGCTCGTGCTCTTTGCCACGCGTATGCCCGTGGCCTTTGCCATGACCCTGGTGGGGACCGCAGGCTTTGCGGTGCTCATCTCGCCCTCGGCAAGCCTCGGTATGCTTGCCCGCAGTCTCTACACGACCTTTGCTTCGTACGATCTCTCCACGGTGCCGCTTTTCGTGCTCATGGGGCAACTTGCCTTCAACGCCGGGATCAGCCGGCGTCTTTTTGCCTGCGCGTACCGCTTTTTGGGACACGTCCACGGCGGACTGGCCATGGCCACGGTGGTCTCCTGCACCGCTTTTGGCGCGGTGTGCGGATCGAGTCCGGCCACGGCGGCCACCATGGCCACGGTGGCCTTCCCGGAGATGAAGCGCTTCGGCTACCGCAACCGTCTGTCCGCCGGTGCGGTGGCGGCGGGCGGCGGGCTCGGCATGATCATGCCGCCGAGCGTGGTTCTGATCGTCTACGGCGTGCTCACCCAGCAGTCCATCGGCGCGCTCTTCGTGGCCGGAATCTTGCCGGCCCTTCTCATCACGCTGCTTTTCCTCGTGGCCATCGCTTGGGTGTGCTGGCGCGACCCCTCTCTGGGCCCGCCTGGAGAGCGCTCTTCCTGGGCCGAGCGGCTGCGCTCCCTCGGGGGGCTCGTGGACATCGTGGTGGTCTTTGGCGTGGTCATGACCGGGCTTTTCCGCGGTTGGTTCACGCCCACCGAGGCTGCGGCCGTAGGCGCCTTTGCGGTGCTCGTGCTGGGACTCGTCCAAGGGCAGCTCTCCTGGGCCTTGATCGTGAAGTCCGTGCACGAGACTCTGCGCACCTCCGCCATGGTGCTCTTTTTGGTGGCCGGCGCCACGGTGTTCGGCAAGTTTTTGGCGGTTACCCGCATCCCCTTCGATGTGGCGGGCTGGATTGGCGGCCTTGCCCTGCCGCCGGTGCTGATCCTTGCGGTCATCGTGGCGGTGTATTTCGTGGGCGGCTGCTTCATGGATTCCCTTGCCCTGGTCATGCTCACCATCCCGGTGTTCTACCCCGTGATCACGGGCTTGGGATATGACCCCATCTGGTTTGGGGTGCTCATTGTCCTGGTGACCGAGATGGGAGTCATCACCCCGCCGGTGGGCATCAACGTGTACGTCGTCTATGGAGCCATCACCGGCATGCGCGAGCTCATCACCCTGGAGGCCATCTTCCGCGGTATCGTGCCGTTTTTGGCGGCGGTGCTGGCGGGGATCGTGCTCATCACCGTGTGGCCGGAAATCGTCTTGGTGCTTCCCCGATGGCTGCATCCATGACGCCGAAGCCTTGGAGCGACACCCCTGCCGCCGCGCAGCCGTGGCTCGCGCAGCACCCGGTGGCCGCCTGGCTAGCCTTGGCCGCGGTGGCGGTGATCGTGGCCTTGGGCGCGAACCTCTCCCGCGGGCTCTTGGAGACCACTGAAGGCCGCTACGTCCTGTGCGCCCAGGAGATGCTGCAAAGCGGCCAGTGGCTGGAGCCCACCTTGGACGGCAGGCCGCACTGGACCAAACCGCCGTTCACCTATTGGGTGCTGGCCGCGGGCATGGCCGCCGTGGGTCAGGTGGAGGAGGGCGCACGCCTGGCCCAGGCCGTGGTGTTTTTGGCCCTTGTGGGGGCCGTGGCGCTCCTTGCCCGGCAATGGGGGGACGCTCGGTGTGCGTGGTGGGCGGTGGCGGCGACTTTGACCTCGCTCTTGCCGGTGCTCGGCGTGACTTTTCTTTCCACGGACCTCTTGCTCACCTTGTGGGAGACCTTGGCTGTGGCCTGCTATCTGGCGAGCCTGCAGCGGCCTCGGCCGCACATCTGGCTTGCCGGCATGGGGCTTTTCTGGGGCCTGGCCTTTCTCACCAAGGGGCCGCCGGCCCTGGTGCCGCTTGTGGCCATCCTCCCGTGGCATTGGTGGCGCCGCCGTCATCGGCCTGTGGTCACTGCGGCGGGGCTCGGCCTTTTTGCGGTGGCGGGGCTCGGCTGGTACGTTTTCGAGGCCCTGCGGCATCCGGAGTTGGTCTCCTATTGGCTGGGGCAGGAAGTGGTGGCGCGTCTTACCTCGGACACCTTCCACCGGAATCCCCAGTGGTGGAAGCCTTTTGTCCTCTACCTGCCGCTTCTGGCCGCAGGACCGTTGCCGTGGATGGCGCTCACCCGTGTTCCTGTGCGGCAATGGTGGCAGCAGGGGGCACGGCCCGACCGGGATTTTTTGGCCTTGTGGGTGCTCGTTCCCCTCGTGATCTTCTTTGTGGCCAAGAGCCGCTTGCCGCTCTATGTCCTGCCCCTTTCCATCCCTTTGGCCGTGATGCTGGCCGGCACCCTGACACACGTGCCGCTGTCCGGGAGGGCTGTGGCCGGGATGCTGGCAGGCGTGCTGATCGTTACCCTCGCCGGCCGTCTCGTGCTGACATATGTGCCGCTCACCCCCAACATGCGCCAGCTTTTCAGCGTGGTGCAGTCCTTTGCGCCCCAGAAGGTGCTGCTCGTGGAGGAAAACAAACTCTACGGTTTGCAGGCCTACGCCAATGCTGCCGGCATTCCGGTGCAGCGGGTCTCGGCCAACGCCCTGGGGCCACTTGCTCCGGGCAGTGTGGCCGTGGTGGCGCGCAAGTGGGCCGCCCTGGTGCAGGAGCGCCTGCAGGCGGCGGATCTGCACACCGAGTCGTGGGCCGGATGGGTGGTCATGGCGGTTTCTGATAGGACCGACTGAAGGCGCATGCCTCAGGCGGCGGTTTCGTTTCCCCGTTTTTTCCAAGAGCGCCCCAGCGAAGTGTTGGGGGCAGACGCTTGCCAGAGGCCATCCCCTGGGCTTTCTTCCTGCTGGGGACGGCGGTTTTTTGTCTTCCTGAGTCGTCGTTTGAGCCCCTGGAGCGCGCTAGTGAGCGACGTTCGCGGCAATACAGCGCGTCGTCGTGCGTCCCTCCTGGGCGAGGGACACGAGGATGCGGCACAACTTCTGCGGATCGGCGCGGCCGTCGGGGGCGGTGAAGGGGATGCCCAGCACCTCCACGCGCAGCGAGCGGGCATAGGAGACGGCCTCGGCGCGGCCGGGATACGCGACGGCGGGGTCGAGGAGGACGGCGTTGAGGGCGTGCTGCGCTGGGATGTGCGGAGGGCAGGCGGAACGGATGAGCAGGCGTAATTGGTCGGCCAAGGTGATGCGGCTGGTTTCTGGATCCGGCAGGGGATTAGGGATGAAGATCTTGGGGCAATGGGCTGCGGCGATGGCTTCGGCCACACCCTGGGGGAGGAGATTGGCGATGACGGAGGTAAAAAAGCTCCCCACCGGGTAGCAGATGAGGTCTGCGCTGTGGATGCAGCGCGCTCCCTGGTCGTCGATGGCTATGGTTGCGGGGCGGCCGCTTGCATCCACGAGGTCGAGATGCGCGATGGGGACCTCCAGCGGCGGCGCCTCCTTGCCGGTCAGCCGGTGTTGGCCGATGACGACCTGACCATCCCGGAGACGGGCGCGCAGATGGGCGTTGGCGTTGGCCGTGAGCCGTACGTGTCCTTGAGCGCGGAGGAGCCCGGCGCATTGGGTGACGATGGGGTCCATGTCTCGGCCGGCGTCGAGGTATCCGGCGGCGAGGACGAGGTTGCCGATGCTCGCCCGTCTGAGATCGAAACGGGCGTCGATGCGCTCGGCAAAGGAACGCAGGTGCTGGCAGAGGACGGTGCGTGCGGGCTCGGGGACCTGGCGGATACGGGGGTGGCTTCCTTCGGCCAGGGCGCGGAGCGTGGCATGCAGTTCGTGGGCTGGGGCGTCGTGCGGCAGGCGGAAGGCCAAAAGCTGGGCGGTGGCCGCTGCGCAGGGGTGATCGGGGTCCGCTAGAGCGAGGAGGCGGTTGCGCAGGTCACCCACCGCAGGCATGCCGAAGGCACGACGCAGCACCGCGGAACTGCCCCCGGAATCGAAGGGAGTGATGAGGTGGATGGAGTTGTGGGTCCACGCGGTGAGGGCGCGGCTTATCTCCCGCAGGGCTGTCCCGCCGGAAAAAAAGAGGATGCGTGGTCCGCTGTGGGGCGCGGTGCGGTGCGGCGGGGCGTGACAGGAGGACGCATGGCTCATGGAGCCCTCCCTAATGGCGCCAAAACTCGGGGACGAGGAGCACGAGGACCGTATAGATCTCCAGGCGTCCCAGGAGCATACACAGGGAAAGCAGCCACTTGGCGGCCGTGGGCAGGTGGGCGAAGTTCTCTGCCGGCCCCACGGTGCCAAGGCCTGGGCCGATGTTGCCCAGAGTGGCCGCCACTGCGGTGAACGCCGTGGCCAAATCCTGACCCATACAGGCAAGAAGGGTGCTGGCGGTCACGAATACCAGCGCATAGAGGGTGAAAAATCCCCAGACACTGGCCTGCACGTCCGCGGGTACGGGTTTGCCGCCGAGCTTGATCTGCGCCACGCTGCGCGGGTGGATGAGGCGGAAGAGCTCCCGCAGACTTTGCTTGGCCAGGAGTATGAGGCGCATGGTCTTGATGCCGCCGCCGGTGCTGCCGGTGGAGGCGCCGAAAAACATGCACAGGACGAGCAGGGTTTGGGAAAGGGGCGGCCAGGACTCGAAATCCGCGGTGGCAAATCCGGTAGTGGTGATGATGGAGACTACCTGAAATGCGGCGTAGCGCAGACTCTCCAGGAGGGACGGGTACACGCTTGTCCAGATATCCCAGGTGCACATGGCGGTAAGCAGGGCGACGATACCCAGAAAGCAGCGGCACTCCGGGTCGCGCCATAGGGCCAAGGGGCGCCCCTGGATGGCTTGGAAGTAGAGGGCGAAGTTGATCCCCGAGGCGAGCATGAAGACCGTGATGACTGCGTCGATGGCAGGGCTCGCGTAGTAGGCCACCGAGGTGTTCTTGGTGGAAAAGCCGCCTGTGGCCAGGGTGCCGAAGGTGTGGCACACGGCGTCGAAGCCTTCCATGCCGCAGAGCATGAGAAGGAGGATTTCGATGCCACTCAAGGCTACGTACACTTTCCAGAGGCTTGCGGCGGTGTCCCGGATACGGGGTTGGAGTTTGTCGGGCACCGGGGAGGGCACTTCGGCCTTGTAGAGCTGCATGCCGCCCACCCCGAGAAAGGGGAGGATGGCGAGCGACAGCACGATGATCCCCATGCCGCCCAGCCAATGGGTGGTGCTGCGCCATAACAGCAGACTGCGCGGCAGGGCTTCGATGTCGGTGAGGATGGAGGAGCCCGTGGTGGTGAATCCGGACATGGATTCGAAATAGGCATCCGTGAAGGAAAGCTGCGTACCATGCCATAACGGGAAGGCCCCGAGGGCGGCAACGACCACCCAGCCCAAGGTGACGATGAGCATGCCTTCGCGGTGGGAGATGTTCGTGGGCCGCGCCGTACGCCATGGAATAAAGAGCCCGCCACCGCTGAGTGCTGCCACGGCCATGGCGGTGAAGAGGGCCTTTGCGCCGGCGTCGTCCTCCACGGCCCCCAGGACAGCGGCAGGGAGCATGGACGCGCCCACACAGAGGATGAGCGCCCCCAAAATCCGGCAGACGATACTGAGGCGGATCATGGCCGCTGCCCCGCTGCGCCAAAGGCCGCTTCCATGGCTGCGATCCGGTTCCGCCGGCACAGTACCACGGCATGGTCTCCAGGCCGGATCACGGTGTCTCCCTGGGGAATGATGGCCTCTTTTCCGCGCAGTACCGCGAGTACGAGGACGCCTCGGGGAAGCAGCAGATGGCGCAGGGCCGTGGTCGTCACGGGCGCGCCGTCTTCCACCTCGATTTCCTGGACCTCGACGTCTTCGGTCTTGAGGGAGGAGAGGGAGAAGATCTTGCTTTGGCGCATGTGGCGCAGCACGGAGTCGATGGCGGCCAGCCTCGGATTGACCACATGGCCCAGGCCGATGGCCTGGACAATGGGCATGTACGCGAATTTACTGATGCGGGTGATGACCATACCCGCCCCCAGGCGCCGGGCCAGAAGCGAGCAGAGGATATTGGTTTCTTCATCGCCGGTAAGGGTCACCACCAGATCGAGCTCGCCCACGTTTTCTTCCTGGAGGAGCTCTTGGTCCGTGCCGTCGCCGTGGAGGATGACGGTGCGGTGCAGGACTGACGAAAGATGTTCGCAGCGGACGGGATCACGCTCCACCAGGCGGACATGCATGGCAGTGGATTCCAGGCGTTGGGCCAGGCGCAGGCCGATGTCGCCGCCGCCCACGATGAGCGCCGATGCCGGAGGTTGGCTTCGGTAGCCGAAAATTTTCAAGGTGGGGGCAAGGTCGGTGCTCCGGCACACGAGGTAGACGAGGTCTCCGGGCTGGAGGGTGTCTTCCCCGGAGGGCACGATGAGGCGCTCTTCCCGAAAAATGGCCGCCACCACCAATGGGGCGGTGGCGGGATGTTGACGCAGCTCGGCGAGGTTCTGTCCGGTGACCGCGGCCTCAGCCCGGAGTCGAAGCCCCACCACCTTGAGACGGCCGCCGGCGAATTCCAGGACGTCTTCTGCGTCCGGCACCGCCATGAGGCGCTCGATGGCACGCACGGCCTCTTCGTCCGGATTGACCACGGTGTCGAGCCCCAGGGTGCGCTGGAGGAAATCCGGTGCAAAGGAGGTGTAGGTGTCGTTGCGGATGCGGGCCAGTTTGCGGATTCCTGGGGATAGGCTGTGGGCGAACATGCAGGCGATGAGATTGGTCTCGTCGCTGTCGGTGACTGCAAGAAGCACCTGGGAGTCACGCACTCCGGCTTGCATCAGCACGTGCGGGTCACTGCCGGAGCCTTCCATGGCTTGGACATCCAAGAGCTCCGCGCAGCGCTTGAGCGCCGCGGGGTTGGTGTCCACCACCACGACTTCTTTGTCTTCCTGGGCCAGGCGCTGGGCGGTTTGGAATCCCACCTCGCCAGCGCCGATGATGAGGATACGCATGGATTCTCCTCCCGAAGCGTCGTTTGGGGGCGCGGCCTGTGCCGTGGTCTTGGCCTTGGGTCAAGGGGCGGTAAGCAGGCTGGCGACCAGCTGGGGGATGTGGTCCAGGGTGGGAGCCATGGTGTAGCCCCGCTGTTGCATACGAAGGATCTTCGCTTCCGGGCCAGGGTCGGTGTCTTCGAGGATGGCGCCGGCGTGTCCCAGACGCTTGCCCCGGGGTGCGGTCCGGCCGGCGACAAAACCCACCAGGGGAATGCCAATGCCGACCTTCTTCAGGAATTCTCCCAGTTCTTCTTCGGCGCTGCCGCCGATTTCGCCAAGGACCACGAGGGCCTGCACGTCCGGGTCCGCCACCACAAGCGGGGCGAGGTCGGTAAAGCTGGAGCCCACGAAGGGGTCACCGCCCACGCCGATGCAGACCTTTTGCCCCAACCCCGCGGCGGAGAGTCGGGCCACGGTCTCGTAGGTGAGGGTGCCGCTGCGTGAGAGCACGGCGATGGGGCCGGGGCTGAAGATGGAGGCGGGCATGATGCCGATCTTGGTGCCCCCAGGGACGATGAGTCCGGGGCAATTGGGCCCGATGATGCGGCAGCCCAGGGAGCGGGTTTTTTCCAGCACGCGCAGCATGTCCTGCTGGGGGATGCCGTCGGTGATGCATACGATCCAGGGGATGCCGCAGGCCGCGGCCTCGAGTATGGCGTCCGGGGCCAGGGGCGCGGGCACGAAGAGGATGGAGGCGTCGATGGCATGCCGGGCGCAGGCCGCTTCCACGGTATGGTATACCGGCACGCCGAGAACGGTGGTCCCGCCTTTGCCCGGCGTCACCCCAGCCACCACCTGCGTGCCGTATTCCTGCATGAGTCGGGTGTGGAGTTGGCCCTGTTTGCCGGTGATGCCTTGGACGAGCACTCGGGTGCCGGCGCCCAGGGGAAAGGGCGCGGGGGATGCAGGTGGTGTGCGTCGCGTCGGGGCCGGCGGTATATCCGTATGTGCGTGGGCCGGAGCGCGGACCCCGGTGAGGGTGTGGAGCTTTTCCATGGCCGCGTCCAAGGTCTCTACCGGGTGGACGTTGGCGATGCGGGCGGTATCCAGGAGGCGCAGTCCCTCTTCGGCGCGGTTTCCCGAAAGCCGCACCACCACGGGTTTGGCGGGAGGATTGCTTGCCACCGCGCCCACCAGGGCCTTGGCCACCTCCGCGCACGAGAGGATGCCGCCGAAGATGTTGACGCAGACGGCCTCCACCTTCGGGTCTTCCAGGAGCAGATCCAGCGCCTGACGCATGGCGGCGGCGTCCGCCCCGCCTCCGAGATCGAGAAAATTGGCCGCCGGCAGACCGTGGGCGTGGAGGATGTCCATGGTGGCCATGGCAAGGCCGGCGCCGTTGACCATCATCCCTATCCGGCCTTGGAGCGTATGAAAGCTGAGACCCGCTTGTCTGGCCCGGACCTCCAGGGGGTCGTCGTGACGGGGATCCACGAGGGCTGCAAGCCGGGGGGATTGGATCACGCGGTGGTCGTCGGCTTCGACCTTGGCGTCCAGGGCGACGAGTTTTCCTTCGGCCGTGACGGCCAGAGGGTTGATCTCCAGCACCAGCAGCCGTTCTTCGAGAAAGAGGCGGGCCAGGGCGCGTACGAGGTCCGCAAAGGGGCGCAGCAGCGCTATGGGAAGGTCCAGATGGAAAAAGAGGTTGCGGATTTGGTATTCTTCCAGCCCCAAGGCCGCGGAAAAAGGTTCGACGCGCAGGGAGTCCTTGGGGGCGGACTCCACCTCGATCCCCCCGTGGCGCCCCGCGGTGGCGAGAAGCCGGGCGCTTGCCCGGTGCACTGTGAGCGAGAGGTACATCTCCCGTTCCACCTTGAGGCACGGTTCCACCCGGATGGCCGTGGGCTTTTTGCCGCCGATGGTGCGCCCCAGGATGGCGCTCCGCGCCGCTTCGGCCTCTTCCATGCTCTGGACGATGCGCACGCCGCCCGCCTTGCCGCGGCCGCCGGTGAGGACTTGGGCCTTGAGCACCCACGGCAAGGAAAAAGGGGCGGTGAGTGGACCGTGCTCTGGGGCGAGCAGACCGGGAGGCACGGGGACGCCGACCTGCTCCAGAAGGACTTTGCTTGCATGTTCGTCGAAACGCATGGGAACTCCGCTCCTCGCCTTTGGTTGTCAAAAGAGAGACCATGGCATATCACCTTGGGGTGCCGGTCCTGGCCCATACATGGCCTTGGCCCAAAAAGAAACTCTTCTTCCCGAGGCAGCCTCCCCTATGCCTTTGATCGTGGCCTTGCTCGCATCGCTGAGTGTGTTCTCCTGTATGGGAGCCGTTGCTGCCCCCTTGGAACTGCGGAACCTTGGGGTGTCCGCAGACGCCCAGGGACTCCACCTCGGATTTGATGTGGAGGTGGTGGAGGCCGCGCCGCTTTTGACCCTCTTGCAGCGTGGGGAAGCCGTGGAAATCCGGGTGGACGCCACCGCCAGTCGCACGCGCCTGGGGCTGTGGGGGCAGGAAGTGGGCAGGGCCCAATACCGGGCCCGCGTGCAGGCCGATCCCGTGCGCCAGGAGTGTGTGATGACCGAGGCCGACCAGACGCATGCCTTCGCCTGTGGGGAACTGGCGCGCGCCTTGCCGCGCCTGTGGCGCCATCGGAATCTCTTGCTCGGCCCCTTCGATCCTTCCTTGCGCCAGCAGCAGTACACCGTTCAGGTGGATTTTCGGGTGGTGCGTTCGGACATGCCGGTGTGGCTGACGGTCCCGCTCTTTTTTCTGGATTGGGACTTGGTCCCGCGCGTGCGCTATGATCTGACCTTCGACTATTGATCCCTATGGCAGCCGTATTCCGTCGTCCGCATCGAATATCGCGTCTCGATTCCAAAGAGCGCAGCAAGCGGCGGCGTGAGATGGCCTTGGTGGTTGCCGCCGTTGTCCTGGTGGTGGCCCTCACCTGGGCGGAATTGCGTTTTCTTGGGGTCAATTCGTATCTCTTTCTCGCCCTCTTCAATATCAATCTGATCCTCCTCATTGTGGTCCTCTTCGTCGTGGGCCGCAATGTGGTGAAGCTGCTTCTCGAGCGCCGCCGCCGAGTCCTGGGTTCTGGGCTCCGGGCCAAGCTGGTGGGGGTATTCATGCTCCTCTCCTTTGTCCCCACGCTGGTCATGTTCCTTTTGTCCGTGCGCTTTGTGCAGACTTCCATTGACTATTGGTTTCGGGCTCAGGTGGAGACCTCCATGGAGCAGGCCTTGAGCGTGGGCCAGACCGCCTACTCCCAGATGCGCGCCCAATTGGAGCGTCAGGCCGCCTTCCTGGCCCAAGACCTCCAGAATCATCGCCGCGAGGGCCAGGCCCTGGAGGAATGGCTTGCGCGCAAACGCGAGGAGTATGGGCTTTCGCTGTGCGGAATCCTGGGCCCGGACCGCTTTCGTCAGGTGTGGATTGCCGCCCCGGAATGGGGCAAGCGCTGGGCGGAGTTGGAGCCGGAAGTGCCGTGGGCGGAGCTGGAGCCGGGACGTCTGTGGGTGGGGACCAAGCGAGGAAAGCACGCCGATGTGCTCGGCGGGGTGTGGGCCCGCCCCGGCGGTCGGGACGGATTTTTGGTGCTGGGCATCAGCGTGGAGCCGGGGCTCATGGCCCGCTTGGACCAAGTGGGCCAAGGGGTGGGGGAGTATCGGCAGTTGCAAAACTTGAAGTATCCGTTGAAGATCACCCTGTATCTCGTCCTTGCCCTCATGAGCCTTTTGGTCCTTCTGGGGGCGCTCTGGTTCGGCTTCCGCCTGGCGCGGGAGATCTCCGCTCCGGTCCAGGCCTTGGCCCAGGCCACGGAGCGCATCGCTCAGGGAGATCTCTCGGTGCGCATCCAGGACGATTCCCGGGATGAGCTCGGGCTTTTGGTGCATTCCTTCAACCGCATGGCGGAAGACCTGGAGGCGAGCCACGCCCGGGTGAGCGCCGCCAATGAGCAGCTCGCCCGGCAATACATGGCCCTGGAAGCGCAAAACCGCTACATCCAGGCCATCCTCGACAACGTGACTGCCGGGGTGCTTTCCTTGGATAGCCAGGGACGGGTGGTGACACTGAATCCTGCGGCGGAGCGCATCCTCGGGCGGGACGCCGAAAGCGCGCGCGGGGTGTCGGTGCTCGAGGTTTTGGGGGAAGAACAGCGTGGCGCCATCGAGGAGGCCCGACGGGTGCTGCGCGGCTCCTTGGGGTCGCAGTGGCAGCGGCGCATGCAAGTCCAAACTCCGGTGGGGCCGCTGCGGCTTTTGGTTACCGCGGTCTCCATCATGGATGCTCAAGGCGGTGACGGCGGGGTAGTGGTGGTGTTTGAGGACATTTCGGAGCTGGAAAAGATGCAGCGCCTCGACGCCTGGAAGGAAGTGGCCCGGCGCATTGCCCACGAAATCAAGAATCCCCTGACCCCCATCAAACTTTCGGCCCAGCGTTTGGAGCGGAAGTTCGGTTTTGAGGTGGATGATCCCGAGGTGTTTTCCCAGTGCACGGGCCTTATCGTGCGTCAGGTGGAGGCCTTGCAGGCCATGGTGACGGAGTTTTCCGCCTTCGCCAAGTTGCCGGAGATCCAGATCCAGGAAATGGACCTTCCCCCTGTCGTGCAGGAAACCGTGGAGGTGTTTCGGGGCAGCCATCCGCATATCGGTTGGGAATGTGTGGCTGCCCCGGTGCGTCCCATTTTGGGGGACCCCGAAGCCTTGCGCCGGGTATTCTTCAATCTGGTGCTCAATGCGGCGGAGGCCCTGTCCGAAATCGAAGACCCTCGGGTCCAGGTGCGTATCTATGCGGCCCGGCAGCGGGTATGCGTGGACGTGGCGGACAACGGCCCTGGGATCGATCCCGGTGAGCAGGAACGGGTGTTCGAGCCGTATTATTCCACCAAACGCGGAGGAACGGGCTTGGGGCTGGCCATTGTCAAATCCTTGGTGACCGAGCACCATGGCCGCGTTTCGGTGCGGCCGGCCCGGCCCCGGGGGACGATTTTCACCGTGGAGCTTCCCGTAGCGCGGCGTGCAGGTGGCAGGGCATGAACACTACGATTCTCATCATCGACGACGAAGCCGATGTCCGTTTGTCCTTGCGGGGGATCCTCGAGGACGAGGGGCACGGCGTCCTGGAGGCCGCCTCGGGCGAAGAGGGGCTCGCCACGGCCTTGGCCGAGGACGTGGATCTCATCTTTCTCGATATCTGGATGCCGGGCATGGATGGCATGGAGACCCTGGCCGCCCTCAAGGCCAAAGGGTGTGATGCGCCGGTGGTGGTCATCTCGGGCCATGGCAATGTGGAGAGCGCGGTGCGCGCCATGAAGATGGGGGCGTTTGATTTCATCGAGAAGCCGCTGTCTTTGGATGCCGTGCTCATGGCCGCGGCCAAAGCCTTGGAGGTGGCGCGGCTCAAGCGGGAAAACCGGGAACTGCGGCGTTTTCGGGAAGAGGAGCCGCAGCTCATCGGTGTTTCCCCGGCCATGGTGGAGCTGCGGACGCTCATCGCGCAGGTGGCCCCTACCGATGCCACGGTGCTCCTTTGCGGAGAAAACGGCACCGGCAAGGAAGTGGCGGCGCGGAGCATCCACGCCTTGAGCCCCCGCAGTCAGCGGCCCATGGTGTGCGTCAATTGCGCCGCCATTCCTGAAGAGCTCATCGAGTCCGAGCTCTTCGGGCACGAAAAGGGGGCCTTTACCGGGGCGGACAAGGCGCGGCGCGGCAAGTTCGAGCTGGCGGACAAAGGGACCTTGTTCCTGGACGAAATTGGTGACATGAGCCTCAAGACGCAGGCCAAAGTGTTGCGGGTGCTTCAGGAGCGACGCCTGGAGCGTGTGGGCGGTTCCAAGACGTTGGAGGTGGACGTGCGTGTCATCGCGGCCACCAACAAGGACTTACGGGAGGAGATGGCGCAGGGGCGCTTTCGGAGCGACTTGTTTTATCGGCTCAATGTCTTTCCGCTTTCGCTTGCGCCGTTGCGTCAACGTGTCGAAGACATTGCCTTGCTCCTCGCCCATTTTGTCGAAGTCTTGGGGCGCCAGCGTGGGGGAGCCATCGCCTTTGCGCCTGATGCGGTGGAGGCCTTGATGGCCTATGGATGGCCGGGCAATGTGCGGGAGCTCAAAAATATGGTGGAGCGGCTCTGCATCCTGTACCCCGGCCAAACCATCACCAAGGCTATGCTCCCGCCCGAGTATCGCCAGGGGTACGGCGCGGCGGCAGGAGAAGACGTGCTGTCTCTTCCCTTCAAGGAGGCGCGCGCTCGCTTCGAAGAGCAGTACCTGCGTACCGCCTATGCGCGGTTCGGGACGAACATGACCCACATGGCGGAAGCCATTGGGCTTGAGCGCACGTATTTGTATCGAAAACTCAAGACGTATGGTATTGCGTGAGTGTCTGGTATGGTTTTCGGCGGGGGACATCACCAGCGACGCAGCGGTCAGGGGAGAACACCATGACACAGGAAAGCCAGCAGCGGTTGCACGAAGAATTGGCCCGGGCATGTGCCGAACGCGATGCAGTGCAGAATCGTTTGGTGCGCATTCGCGAAAAGGTGGAGCGGCATTTGCAAACCAACATGGCAGCACTCGTGGCCATGCTCGATTTGCTGCAGGACTCGGGGCTTGGAGCGGCCCAGGTGGAGTATGTGCTCACCGCCCGGCGCTCCGCAGAAGCCATCCGTTCGGTGCTCAGCGCCTTGCTGGATGAAACGGACCTCTCGCCGCGCTCCCGCCTTGGGGCGGCGCAGACCTTCGACCTGCGCCTGGTGGTGGATGACATCATGCAATTGTGCCACCTGCAGGGGGCGCGCCTGTCGGAGACCGGGTGCTCGGTGGCCATCGACGAGGCTGTTCCTGGCCTGGTGCGGGGATATCCGGGGCTTTTGCGCCGCATGATTGGATCGATTGCCCAGCGGATCGTGGGGGGGCTGCGACGGGGCCAGATGCGTTGTGTGGTGCGGCTGATGCACGCTCAAGGCGAAGAGGTCATGGTCCGTGTGACCTTGGAGGTGCGCGGCGAAGTGCGGGGGCTGGACGATATGAGCCCCTTTGCCGACGCCTCCACCGCGCACAAGGCGCAGGAGGCGCATATCGTGGCTGCGGTGGTCGAACATCCACAAGGCTTTGATGTCTCTTGGGATATTCCTCTCGGACTCCCGCAGTCCGGATCGCCGGATCTCCCTGCTCCGGTGTCTATCGCCGGCAGACGGATCCTGGTGGTGGATCAAGAAGAGTCTTGGCGGCAGGTGTTGCGGGAGTATGCGTATTTGTGGGGATGCACCCTGGAAGAGGTGGCCTCGGGCAAAGAGGCGGTGCAGTCTTTGCATCGCGCCCGGGAAGCGGGGCAGAGTTTTCATGTGGTGGTGGTGGACGATCCGGAAGACATGCCTGCCGAGGACCTGGCTCGAAGTATTCGTCGGGACTCCGCGTGGGAGGGGATGCGTTTGGTGCGCCTGGCCTCGGCTTCCCGGCCCGGTGATGCCCAGCGTATGCATGACGCCGGCTTTGACGGCTACTTCGTCAAGCCCATGGACCGCGATAGCCTGCGCGAGGCCCTGGAACTGGTGCTCGGCAGCGCCGCTGTGCACCAGAGTCCGATGCTCATTACGCGCCATACCGTGGCCGAGGCCCGTAAATGGCGGCGGGGAGCACTGGTGGTGGCGCGAGGGGCTGCGGCCCGACAGCTCGAACTCTTGCTCACTCAGGCGGAATTCTCTTTTCAGACTGTGGATTCTTGGAATGCGGCGGTGCTGCGCCTTGCCCAGGAGCGCCCGGGCATTGTCTTTTGGGTGGAGGAAGAGGGCGGCCCGGAAGTGGATGCCTCGCTGCGGGCGCTGCGCCAAAGCGGGCGGGATGTGCCCGTGGTGCTGGTGCGCTCCCACCCCGGCGCTGTGCCGCCGGAATGCGCCGCTGCTTTGACCCTTCCCATCGATGTGGTGGAATTTGCTCGGGTGCTGGACGCTGTGGTGCCGGTCGTCGGCGGGGAGCGGGGGGAGCGCACCCGAGAGTCCGTACTCGACGTGGAAGCGCTCTTGCAGCAACTGGATCAGGACCGCACCACCTTGCGGGATATCGTGCAGGATTTCGTGCACGAGGCGGCAGCGCGCATCGACGAACTGGCCCTGGCGGTTTCCCGGGAAGACTTTGCCGCGGCTACGGAGAAGGCGTGGTCCTTGCGGGGCATGGCCGGGAACGTGCGGGCCTCCACTATGGCCTTGCGGGCGGAGATGGTCGAGCTGGCGGCGCGGCGTGGTGATGGCCGCAAGTGTCTGGCTTTGCTTCAGGATTTGTGTAGCGAATTGGAGCGGGTCCGGGCAGTGGTGGAGGCCCTGGGCGGAGAGACGAAGTAAGCAATGGCGCCCCCACCAGGATTCGAACCTGGGCAAACCGGGATTAGGAATCCCGTGCTCTCTCCACCTGAGCTATGGGGGCGCGGAAGCGCATGCCTACTCGAGAGGCCGGGGCAAATCAAGGGTGCTATCTTCCCTGGGGACCGGTGGGCGGAACGCGCTTTGGGGAGGGACCGGAGATGAACGACACCAAGCTGGATAAAGCCGAACTTTACGCCAACACGGTGCGTTCCTTTGCCCGGACCGGCGGTGTGGTCTTCTTGTTGAGCACGGACGCCATCTTTGCCGATGTGCTGCGCCGGGCATTGGACATGGTGCAGGCCCCGCGGCAGATTTTGCGCCACCATCGCAGTGTGGAGACCTTTTTGACCGACCTGCGCGAGGAGGCCCACAATCGGGTGTTGGTGTTTTTGGAGCGTATGCTCTCCGGTCAGTCCTTGGCCCCACTTCTGGGCAGTATCGGGCAGATTTGCGGGGAGGCGGCCATCATTGTCCTCACCACGGAGATCGACCAGGGGAGCGCGGCGCTGCTCATTGAATATGGAGCGCACAATATCATCACCAAGCCTATCTCCGTGGCTTCGGTGATTGAGAAGATGGCGTTCACCATCGCCCCCCAGGGGCAGATGGGCCGCTACATCGACCGGGCCCGGCGCAGCCTGGAAATGGGCTCCTACGAAGAAGCCATGCGCATCGCCTCGGTGGTGCTCCAGCTCAAGCCGGAGAGCGCCGTGGCCTACATGCTCATGGGCGATGCCTACAAGGGCATGGGGCTGACCTCCAAGGCGGAGGAGATGTATCTCAAGGCCTCGGAAGTGGCCAAGCTCTACATCCAGCCGCTCAAGCGCCTGTCCAGCCTGTACGAAGAGGCGGGAGACAAGTCCAAGCAACTGGAAGCCCTCAAGCGGCTGCATGAGATCAGTCCCCTCAATACCCAGCGGCTCCTCGAAATGGGGGCCTTGGAGATGGAAGTCGGTGACCCGACGGCGGCGGAGGGCTATTTCGAGCAGGCCATGCAGACCGCCAGGCGCGAGGCGGCGGAGCATCTTTCGCGGCTTTCGGCCAAGATCGCCGAGGCGTGCATGTCCCACAATCCCGGCTTGGCCATTCGCTATTCCCGCCAAGCCTTGGATGCCAAAGGCAGGGAGCTCTCCAGCGCCGATGTGGAGACCTTCAACCTGTTGGGTTTGGCCTTGCGTCGTCAAGGCCGCTGGCGGGAGGCGGTGGCGGAATACCGCCGCGCCTTGGCGGTGGAGCCCGGTCATCCGGTGGTGCTCTACAACATGGCCTTGGCCTATGCTGAAGGCGGGGCGTTTGCGGATGCGGCAAGCGCCTTGGAAGATGCCTTGCAGGCGGCTCCACACCTGGCGCAGGAAAACCCCAATGTGGCAGCCTCCATGCGGACCATTTTTACCCGTGCCGGTCGGGACGTTCCTCCCGGCTTGTCTGCCCTGGACAACGAAGTCCATGATGGTTCGGCGGGGAGCGATATCGCGTCGCAACCATCTGCAATGCAATGATGTTTTTTTACGACATGCGGCAGAATTTCCGCATCCGTTAAGGAGGAGGACTCATGCATCCCTTGGCAGGCCAAAGGCCACCCGAATCGTACCGTATCAATATCCCTCGCCTCGTGACGCAGTATTATACCACGACGCCGGATCCGGCCGATCCCGCCCAGCGGGTGGCCTTTGGCACCTCCGGGCATCGGGGCAGCGCGGCCCGTGGCTCCTTCACCGATCGGCACGTGGCGGCCATTGTTCAGGCCATCTGTGAGTATCGTCAAAGTCAAGGCACGCGTGGCCCCCTTTTTGTAGGCATGGACACCCATGCCCTCTCCGAACCGGCGCTGGTGACGACCCTCGAGGTCCTGGCCGGCAATGCGGTGGCGTGCCGCTACCAGGAAGGGATGGGGTATACCCCGACCCCGGTGGTTTCCCACACCATCCTGGCCTACAATCGCACCCACAGCGACCAAGCCGACGGCATCGTGATCACTCCGTCCCACAATCCGCCGGAGGACGGGGGCATCAAATACAACCCGCCCCACGGAGGGCCGGCGGGCACCGAGGTCACCAAGGCCATCGAGGCCCGGGCCAATGTGCTGCTGACCCAGCCGGAAGCCATCCGCCGTCTGCCGTGGGCGCGCGCCCTGAAGTCTTCGTGGTGTCGGCCGTTTGATTTCATCACCCCGTACGTGGAGGGGCTGCGCTCCGTGGTGGCCATGGACCGGATCCGGGAGGCGGGGATCTGTGTGGGGGTGGATCCTCTGGGGGGCAGCAGCCTCGCCTACTGGGAACGGATCGCTGATGCGTATGGCCTGGATCTCCAGTTGGTCTCGCGCATCATCGATCCCACCTTCATGTTCATGGCGGTGGACAAGGACGGCAAGATCCGCATGGACTGTTCGTCTCCTGCGGCCATGACCCCGCTGGTGAGTTTGAAGGACCGCTTTGCCTTGGGGCTCGCCAATGACCCGGATGCGGATCGGCACGGCATCGTCACTCAGGGGCACGGGCTCATGAATCCCAACCATTATCTTGCCGTGGCCGTGGACTATCTTTTGGCCCATCGTCCCGGATGGCCTCAGGGGGCGCGCATCGGCAAGACCTTGGTGACCAGTGCCATGGTGGACCGGGTGGCCGCATTCCATGGTCGCAGCGCGTATGAAACCCCGGTGGGGTTCAAATGGTTCGTGGACGGGCTTTTGGCCGGAGATCTCTGCTTTGGCGGAGAAGAGAGCGCTGGGGCTTCGTTTTTGGCCATGGACGGCACCCCGTGGTCCACGGACAAGGACGGCATCATCTTGGGGCTTTTGGCGGCGGAGATGCGTGCGGTTACCGGCGTGGATCCGGGGGATGCCTACCGGAGTCTGGAAGCCCGCCATGGATCGGCCTGCTACCGCCGCATGGACGCCCCGGCATCCCGCGCCCAAAAAGAGGCCTTGATGCGCTTGCGGCCCGAGGATGTGCAGGCCCGGGAACTGGCGGGCGAGCCCATCGAGGCGGTGCTCACCCATGCTCCGGGCAATGGTGCTTCCATCGGCGGGCTCAAGGTGGTGACCGCCAGCGGCTGGTTTGCGGCCCGACCCTCGGGCACGGAAGATGTCTATAAGATCTATGCCGAGAGCTTTGAGGGGGAAGCGCACCTGGCGCGTCTGCAGGAAGAGGCCCAGGCCTTGGTGGCGGCCGCCTTTGCCCGTGCTGGGATTTGAGAAAACAGCAGGGACGGGGCTAGCCGTCCACGTCCAGGAGCAGTTCGTCCCAGATGATCTTGCCTTTACCTTTGCGCAGCTGCCGCAAGAGCACGTATACGGCGCCGGCGCCGCCGTGGCGCGGCTGGGCCGTGGCAAAGCAGAGCACGATGCGCTTGAGTGGGGCTTGGGTGAGCCACAGGGAGAGCTCCTCGCGCAGCACGCTGGTGCCGCCCTCGGAATTCTTGCCCCGCCCCGGCACCAGAAGTACGCAGCGCATGCCCTGGAGAAAGCAGGATCGTAAAAAATCGGCCACAGCGAGCTTGGCCTGGCGGCGGTTCATGCCGTGCAGATCCAGGTGGGCCTCGATGCTCATCTGGCCGGAGCGGAGCTGCTGGAAGATACGCGGGTCCAGGTCATGCACCTTGCCGTGGAGATATTCGTGGGAGAGCTCGATATCAAAGTCGGTGTTCTCCGCCAACAGGTCGGCGAAGGCCTTGCGGCGTCGTTCTTTGGGGACAGGCGGCGGACTTTTGGGCACTCGGGGACCGCTTTGGGATAGCGGGGTGACGCCGCGCATGGCCTGGTGGAAGAGGTCTTCTTCGGAGACCGCGGCGCGGGCGTGTTTTCCCTTGGCCTCCCGCTGAGCCAAGAGCAGGCGCACCCGGGGATGGCGGGGGAGGTCGCGAAACGAGGTGAACTTCATGAATACACGCATAGCGCAAATGGCGCTCCAGGGCAAAGGGCGGCGCGTGGACAAGCCTGCTGGGTGTAGGCTACGGGAGTCTTCATGACACAAGCCCTTGGCCTCCCCTTTCGGGTCCTGCTCGTGGAGCCGGACGATGCGGCGTGTGCATACCTTTTGCCTCTACTCACTGCCCACGGGGCTTCTGTGGACCGGGTGCGGGAAGGGTTGCTGGGATTTATGCGCGTTCAGGACGAGCCGTATGATGCCGTTTGGGTGGCCTGGCATGGGCTGGACGTGGAGGGCGCCACGGTATGCTCCATGATTCGCTCGTGGGAGCGACGCTCCGCAGAGATGTCCCGATTCGTGCTGCTCTTGGGCCGGGAGGCGGACCGTGAGGAACTCGTGGCAGCGGCGGAGTGCGGGGCCGACGACTATCTCGTGGGCTGCTGGTCTTCGCCGGAGATCGCCTGGAAGCTGCGGCTGGCGCGGGAAATCGTGGCCCTGCGGCGGATTGCCCACCTCCATGGCGATCGCGGTGGACTGCTTTCCGCCCAGGAACTCCGCTCCTTCATGGCCGAGGAGGTCAACCGGGTGGGCCGTCGAAGCGGCTGGCTGTCGTTGGCGGTGCTTGGCATTCCGGCGTTTTCGGGCCTGCAGATAAGCTATGGCAAGGCGTGGACCGAGTGGTTTGCCGGCGGGGTGTGGGCATCGGTGCGGGGGCGGCTCCGCAATTACGACCGCATGGGGGTGTTGGAAAACGGTGCGGTGTGCTTGGTGGCCCCGGACTTGGATATGGCGGGGATGAGCGGACTCTTGGAACGGCTTTCCCGCATGGTGGCTGAGTACCACGTGGCGGGGGTGGATGCGTCTTTACCGCTGGCCTTGGCCGCACGTGCCTTGAGTGTGCGTATCACCGCGTCGTACGCCGAATTCGATGCGGTGGCCGGTGCTTTATGGGGATGGATTGAGGAGCAGGCGGCCTTGCCTGCATCCGAAGGAGTGCTTGCCTTCGTGGGCACGGCGGACCCTGTATTTCACGCGGCGTTGGCCGTGGAAGGAATCGGATGAACGGCGCATTGTGATCGGATGCACCGCGGCCCGCATCTTCCGTGTGAAGGATGCGGGCCGCATTGGTATCGACGAGCGCGTGCTTCCCTACATGCACAGAGAGTCATGCAGGGCCTGCTGGGCAGTGGCGAAATGTTCCCGCTCCACCACGAACTGCATATTGGTCTGGCGCACGGTTTGCGATATGGCCAGGATGTTGATGCCTCGCTCGGCCAGGGCGTTGGCGGCTTTGGCGAGGATGCCGGGTTGGGCGATGTTGGAGCCGATGGCGCAGACGATGGCTACAGGGATGGCCTGCACCTGCTCGAAGCGGGAGCGCAGGTCGGTCAGGAGGGTCTCTCGGCAGTCCCGGTCGTTGATGATGACGTCGATGGTGTTGGCGTTGGTGGCCTTGCAGATGAACGATACTCCGTGTTCGGCGAGGACCTGCATGATACGCAGGTCGAAGCCCACTTCGCCCACCATGCGCGTGTCGTGGATTTCGATGCACGTCACCTTGGCTGAGCCTGTGACGATCTCCACCTTGGAGCGCGGGGCGATGAAGTCCTTGGTGATGAGCGTTCCGGCGTGATCCGGATCAAAGGCGTTTTTCACGCGGATGGGAATGTTGCGGATTTCCAGAGGTTTCGATGCCTTGGGATGGATGGCCTCCATGCCCACATCGGCCAGTTGGTCGGCTACGTCGAAGTTGGTGTTGCATACGGGGCGGATCTTGTCGAGGCCGATGATGAGCGGATCCCCGGAACACAGATGGTATTCTTTGTGGATGACCGCCTCGGACGCCCCGAGGATGACCGCCACCTTGGAGAAGGTCACTTCGGAGTAGCCGCGGTCGAACTCGCGCATGATGCCTTCCGTGCCTTTGGTATAGCCGGTGGCAAAGCAAATGGTGCGGAACGGATCGATATTTTGAAAACTTTCGTGGATGCGTTCGTCGATGGTGAGCTGACGGCTGTCTTCCCAGCCGCTCAAATCCACGAAAGTGGCATCATAGCCGCGGTTTTGCAGGATGTTGGTGGAATTGAAGGCGCTGTGCATCTCGCCGATGGAGGCGAGCAGTTCGCGCGCCGCGAGGAGGAGCTCGGTGCGGGAGACATAGCCCGAGGCGAGCACGTTTTCCATGCTGCGCAGGATATTGATGGTGAGGTCGATGTGATCGGCGATGAATTCGTCGGCCACCTGGAGATCGAGACCAATGGGCGCAAAGGAGGCGTTGATCTCGCAGAGATGGTCCCGCAGATCGAGCAGGGCCCGGATGTAGTTGCCCTGGTTTTTGAAAAGGGTATAAACTCCGGGATCTCCGGTCTTTTTGTGTTCCAAAAGCCTGTTGGTGACGCCGCCGTAGGCCGAAACCACATAGATACGGCCATAGATGTCCTCGGGATTGCGGAGGATGACGTTGTCGATGACCTCGGCAAATCGGGACATGGTGGTGCCGCCGATTTTTTCCACGCGTAGGGCGCGCTGGGTGGAGGTGGGGGAAGGGCACGTAGGCATGGCAAGTCTTCCACTGGTTGGAGTTGGAAAATTTGGTGGGTTGTAAAGAGCGCGGCCTGAAGCGTCAACTAAAGCGGGCGCGGGCGCCGCTCTTTGCGCAAGGTGAACCGCCACCACGGAGTCTTGAGGTAGAACCAGAACATGGCGGCGCATTGGACGAGGATGGAGACGAGCATGGCCATCCAGACGCCCTCGGCGCTGCCAAGAAGGCGGTGGCCGAGGAAATAGGCCAGGGGAAGGCGCACGAGCCAGGCTGCGCCGCCGAAGATCAGGGCTTGGTACAAAGTAGCCCCTGCGCCCACGAAGGCGCCGCTCAAGATCAGGGCCGCCAGCATGGGCGGTGTTCCGGCCATGTTGTAGGCGAGGTAGGAAATGGCATGGGGCGCTGCGGTGGGATCTGGCGCGATGAAGGCCACGATGGGCTCGATTACCAGCCACAGCAGCAGGGTGAGGACCGAGATGGCGAAGACCCCGAGCTTCATGATGCGCAGCCCCATGCGTCGGGCGTCCTCCACCCGGCCTTGCCCGAGGAGGTGGCCGATGAGGATCGAAGCGGTGAAATTGAAGGAAAACCCAGGGAGGAACAAGAACGACTCCACGCGCATGCCGGCGCTCATACCCGCCATGGCGGCAACACTGTCGCGGGGCAGGCTCGCCACCAGGGCGAAAAGCACCATATAGGCCGAGTGCCAAACAATCTGCATGAGCCCCGCAGGCCAGGCCACGGCCACCAGATAGGGCAGGGCGCGGCGGGACCAGCGCAGCGTGGGAAAGCTGCGGCGGGTCAGCGTGCCCCGGCGCACCAGCATGGCGACATTGAAGAGCGTGCCGCAGAGGATGGAGCCAAAGGTGGACCAGGCGAGCCCAAGGTGCCCCAGGCGGGGGAGCCCCCACCACCCCAGGCCGAGTCCAAAATCCCCCAGGGCGTTGATGGCGGTCACGAGCATCATGCCCCATAGGGGCGTGATGACGTCTTTGCTGGCGCGAAACAGAGCGTTGCTGACGGTCAAGAGGTAGTAGCCGGGGAGGATGAGGAGAAAGATGTGCAGCAGGTCCGCAGCCACGGGAAAGACCGCCGGAGGAAGCTGGAGCAGGCGTAAAAATACCCGATCCAGCGCCTGTCCCGCTGCGAGCATTATGGCGCCGAGCCCCATGGCCAGGCCGATTCCCAGTCCTGCAAAACGCTGCACGCGGCGGGTGAGCCCGGCCCCGGCGCTTTGGCTTACCGCCGCCACGCTGCCGTTGGCCACGGCCACTGCCACCACGAGAAAGAAAAACATGGCCTGGGTCATGAACCCCACGGCGGCTTGAACTTCGCGGCCCAACCGGCCTGCCACCCACACATCGGCAAAGCCGATGAGGAAGTGGAACACCATCATCAGGGCCTGGGGCCAGGTCAGAGAGAAAATAGCGGCATACGGCGCCGTGTCGAGGCGCCGATCCAAGGTGACGTTCGCCATCGTGGCCAGGATTCAGCTAAAGCACACTTCCACCATGATGGGGCCATGGGGAGTGTCAAAGGGGATGGCCAGGATGGCATTGGTGGACACGTGGCGGATAGTGTGCCCCTGGCCCGTGACCACCGAGGGGATGGCGCCTTCGAAGACAAGCCCCAGTTCCACCAGCCCCTTGCGTGCTTGCCCCGAGATCATGTTGGTGAGCTCGCCCACGGCGTCTTCCACTTCCGGCGTGATCTCGGTGAGCTCTTCAAAGAGCATACCGCCGATGATCCCCAAGGCCGCCTGCTTGGTGAAGGTGATGGACATGGTCCCTTTGCTTTTGCCTTTGGGGTTGGAAAAGCCAATGACCCCGGTGATGTCGCCTTGGGCTACGGAGTCTTTTTTGACGTAGGGGGCCTTGGGGGTGACCGGAGTATTGGCCATGGTGCCGAGCACGCTGGCCGTGGCGTCCACGAATTGTTTGATGATGCCTTGGATGGTGTCGTTCACGATGTCCTCCCGGGAAGGGCCGTGTAGCTCAGGGCGCGGGGAAAGGCTAGTATCTTCACGCCTGGGGTTCGGCCAGGACTCGCGCTACGGTGTCTTCCAGTTCCGTCTTGTCGATGGGTTTGACGCAATACGCGCTGGCCCCCAGCCGCAGCGCGGCGTGCGCTGTGTCCAGCGTTGGATAGCCGGTCAGCATAATGGCTTTGAGCGCGGGGCGGAAGGCTTTCATTTTGCGCAGCACGTCCACACCGCTCATGCGTTTGAGCTTCATATCCAAAATGACCATGTCCACGGGCTGAGTTTTCACGTAGCGAATGGCGTCGTCTTCATCAGTCATGGCTTTGACGGTGTGGCCGCGCCGCTCCAGGATGCGGCGGATCAAGACCGCGGCGTCCGAGACGTCATCAAGGGCGAGGATATGGGCCATGGTCGTCCTCCAGGGAAGCATGATCAAGGGGGATGGTTACGGTAAACAGGGTGCCGGGGCCGCGATGCGGTCCGTCCACAGGCACAGGCCAGGCAAAGGTCTCGGGTACCGGGCTGTGTACCTGGATGTGCCCTCGATGTTTTTCGATGATGCTATAGCTCACCGAGAGCCCCAGACCCGTGCCTTGTCCCACGGGCTTGGTGGTGAAGAATGGGTCAAACACCTTGGAGAGGCTTGCGGCGTCGATGCCGATGCCCGTGTCCGCCACTTCCAGGCGCACGCAGCTCTCCGCACGCAGCAAGGTGGTGCGCACGGCGATGATGCCCCCTTTGGGGAGGGCGTCTCGGGCATTGGTGAGGAGATTGACCCACACTTGCTTGAGCTCTTCGGGGTCCCCGTAGATGATGGGAAAGGAGTCGTCCAGGTCTGTGGCGATGGTCACCTGGTCCAGGGAAAAGGTGTGGCGCACCAGGGAGATCGCTTCCATGACGGAATTGTTGAAGCACATCTCCACCTTTTCCGAGGTGGAGGCATGGGAGAACTCCAGGAGATCGGCCACGATCTTGCGGCAGGCCTTGGTGTGGCGCTCGATGGTGCGCAGGTCTTCCGCTATGGAGGAGTCTGCGGGCACGTCGTCGAGGAGCAGTTGGGTGGTGCCGAGGATGATGCCCAGCGGGGTGTTGATCTCGTGGGCCACGCCGCCGGCGAGCTTGCCCAGGGATTCGATTTTTTGGGACTGGATGAGTTGGCGTTCATAGTCTTTCATGGCCGTGATATCCCGCTCCATGCGGAGCAGGCCGAGGATGCGGCCTTGCGACCCGCGCACAGGGATTTGGATGACGTGGAACCAGCGTGCATCCTGGGAGGTCGTTTCCTGCTCTTGACGTTCCATGCGCTGGCCGCTGGTGAGCACGTCCCGGCCTTCCAGGTGGCGGCGTTCGGCCTCGTCTTCGGCAAAGAGGTCGAAATCGGTGCAGCCGGGGATGTCCTTCTTGGCAACCCCGACGGCCTGGCAGAAGGCTTCGTTGGCGGCGTGGTAGATCATGCGGGTGTCGCGTAGACAGATGCGGTCCGGGTTGGCGTCGAGCACCGTGGAGAGCAGGCGGGTCTGTTCTTCCAGGCGGCGCTGGGTTTGGAGGAGCTCGTTCATCCGGTGGTCAAGTTCGTGGGCCATGGCGGAAAAGGCGTGCTCCAGGGCGCTGATTTCGTCCCCATGTCCGGGTGGCTTGGGATGCGCGGGGGAAGGCTCGGATAGATGGCGTTGCCGCAAGGCTTCGGCCCGGGATTGGAGACGATCCAAGCGGGAGGTGATGGTGCGGGCAAAGAGGGTCCCGGCGGCGGAGGCCAAGGTAAGGCCGGTGAGGAAGATGATCATGAGGGTGGCCACGAGGTGATCGAGGATCTCGGAGGCGGTGCGTCGGGAAAGTCCCAGCCGCACGGTACCGATGGGCTCGTCGTGCACGCGGATCAGGGCGGCGATGTCGTCGATGCGCTCCATGCCGTTATCGATGAGTTGGATGTGGATGGGCTTCTGTGGGGTGGCATGGTTGGCGGCCGCAAGATCCACGGGAAAATCGGGGCCGAAGGAGTGGGCGAGGACGCGGCCGGCCCGGTCTTGGACGAAGATGTAGGTCACGTCCTGAGGTTCGGCCACCAACTCCTGCAGGCGTAAAAAGTCGAGGGCGAGCAGCGGGTCCACGGCGCGGGCAGCCAGGGCAACCGCGGTGTCCACGCCGCGTTTGCGGTGTTCCTCCAAGAGGGCGTCCTTGGTGATGCTCGCCACAAAAGGCAGCAGGGCCAGGGCCATGGTGGCGATGATGGCGGTGATGCCGAGATTGAGTTTGGTCTCGAAGGAGAGTCGGCTGAGGAGTCCCTTCATGGGAGCGTTTCCATCCCGAGTGTGTGCATGAGTTTTTCGATGGGACGGTAGTCGGCGTGGGTGGCGGGGATGATGGCTGTGAGCCCTGCGGGCGTCAGGATGTCTGCGTCGTCGGGGAGACGCAGAGCGACCAGGGCCCGGGCGACTTGGTCCACGACCTCTGGGGCAAGATCTTTGCGGGCGCAGAAAAGCCATCCCGGATAGGGGGGCGTTTCCGCCAACACTCGAATGGCGGAGGTATCGTAGCGCCGGGCGACGATGTTCAGGGTGCCTTTGCGGATGGTGCCGATGTCGTAGGCGCCGGAAAGCACGGCGAGCACCACCTGCTCCTGCTTGCCGCCGACGCCGCGGGCGAACTCCACGCGGGCGAATTGGTCGAGGGTGATGCCGTGTTCGTGGAACAGGGCCAAGGGGAAGAGGTAGCCGCCGGCAGAGGTGGGCTCTACTGCGATCCAGGTCTTGCCCCGACAGTCGTCCAGGGTGGTGACGGCAGCGTTGTCCGCGCGGACGATGATCTGGCCCTGAAAGTCCGCGCCGCCTTCCTCTTCCACGGCTCGGGCAAAAACCTGCGCCCCGGCGCGGTGGTGGAGGAGGACGTACACAAAGGGGTTGGTGAAGGAGATGTCGATGTCTCCGCGCTCCACCATGGCCATGTGCTCGGCAAAGGTGGAGCGGAAGACCTGGCGGAAAGGCAGCCCCGTGGCTTGCCGCAAGTATTCGAGGATTCGGCGGTGGCGTTCGAAGGACACCGCATGGGTGTACTGGGGAAGATAGGCGTAGGTGATGGCTGGTTCCTGGCGCGGCAGGGCCATGGGGGCGCGTTTGTTCCAATCCACGAAACGCGCGTCTTCACCTTCGGAGCAGCCGATGCCGCTCAAGCAGACAACCAGGAGGACGGCCAAACGGAGTAGGGAGCGCATGCCAGACGCTCTACGAAGGAGCGGACCTCAGGGCAAGGGCGGGATGTGCGGAACGGCTGGGTTTCCGCACGGCAAGTACGTGTCTCAATTTCTCCTGGGCACGGACGGTTGGGGCTCGGCGTCGGGGCGGCTTAGCTGAGGATCATCCGGTCCGAAGCGGCATTGAGGTCGTGGAAGCGGTCGAGGAGGGCGGTGACGGTGAGCGCGGCCTTTTCCGCGCCGCGGGTCTCCAGCACGATGCGGCCGTGGTGCATCATCACGAGGCGGTTTCCCAGGGCGATGGCGTGGGCCATGTTGTGGGTGACCATGAGGGTGGTGATGCCGTGCTCCGCCACAGTGCGCTCGGTAAGCTCCAGGATATGCGCCGCGGTCTTGGGATCCAGGGCTGCGGTATGCTCGTCGAGCAGCAGAAGCTCCGGCCGGCGCAGGGTGGCCATGACCATGGTGAGGGCTTGGCGCTGGCCGCCGGACAGCAGCGCCACGCGGTCGTGCAGGCGGTGTTCCAAGCCGAGGCCCAGCGTGGCCAGGCGTTCCTGAAAGAAGGCCAGCTCGTGGCGGCGCACGCCGGGTCGAAGACCGCGCGGCGCTCCCCGGCGCAGGGCCAGTGCCAGGTTCTGGGCAATGGTGCCGCCGCCAAAGGTGCCGCGCAGGGGGTCTTGGAAGACCCGGGCCACCAGTCCGGCGCGGCGGTACTCGGGCCAGGAGGTGACGTCGGTGTCGTGAAAATGGATGCTGCCGGCGTCGATGCTAAGCGCCCCGGCTATGCAGGAGAGCATGGTGGATTTGCCCGCGCCGTTGGAGCCGATGATGGTGATGAAGTCTCCGGGCGCCACTTCGAGGTCTACGCCCCGCAGAGCATGGACTTCCTGCGGGGTGCCCCGGTGAAACCATTTTTGAATGCCACGTATGGAGATCACGACGAGCGCCTCCGGGTCAGCCGGGGGGAGGTCATGGCCAGCACGACCAAGATGGCGGTGACCAGGTTGAGATCGCTGGGGGAAAGCGACCATGGCCCGATGTGGATGCTGAGCGCCAGGGCAATGGCGATGCGGTAGAGGATGGAGCCGATGATCACCGCGATGCAGGCGCGGGAGACTGTAGCGGCGCCGACGACGGTCTCGCCGAGGATGACCGATGCCAGCCCGGCGACGATGGTCCCCACCCCCATGGTGACATCCGCCGAGCCTTGATTTTGGGCCACTACGGCGCCGCACAGGGCCACCAAGGCATTGGAGAGGCCAACGCCCATAAGGAGCACCCGGTCGGTGTTCACCCCCAAAGCGCGGATCATGGCCGGATTGTCGCCGGTGGCCAGCATGGCTTGGCCGTATTCGGTGCGCAGGAACCAAATGAGTCCACAGGCGATGACCAGCACCAGGGCGGCCATGGCCCACGGGGTCACCTGATAGAGGGGAAGGCCCAGGGTTTCGAGATCGTCGAGAAACGTGGGCTGGCCCAAAAGGGTGCGGTTGGGGCCGTCCATGATGCGGATATTGACGGAGTAGAGGGCGATCATGGTGAGGATGGAGGCGAGCAGGCCCAAGATCCCGAGGCGGGTGTGGAGCAGGGCGGTGCAGGCGCCGGCCATGAATCCTGCCGCACCGGCCAGGACCATGGCGCTGTAGGGGTCGATCCCGGAGCTGATGGCCACCGCTGCCACCGCCGCGCCCAGCGGCAGACTGCCGTCCACGGTGAGATCCGGAAAATCCAAGACGCGGAAGGTGATGTACACCCCGAGGGCCATGATGCCATAGAGGCATCCTTGTTCCAGGGCGGCAAGGAGGGCGGCGGTGGTCATGGCGTGGGCGCGGCGATACCGTTGATGACGAAATCGACGAGATCGTTCAGCAGGGTGGCAGTGGCATAGGGGGTGAGCAAATGGTGGCGCACCCCGCCCACCAGGTTACAGAAAATGACCCGGCTGGTGCGGAGGGGATCCACCGGCCTGATGCTGCCGTCAGCCACGCCTTTGGCCAAGGCCTCTTCCAGGAGAAGGTAGAGTTTGTGGAAATCGCGCTCCATGACTTCCCGCTCCGCCATCCCTTTGAGATCGCTAAACGGCGAACAGCGGATGAGGATGAGGAAATGGCGGTCCGGGTCTGTGGCAAAGGCAAAGTAGGTCTCTGCAAAGATGCGTACCGCTTCCAGCCCGGTTTGGGCCTGCGCCAGGGCGGCTTCCTCGGTGCGGATGAGATCGTGGAGCACGTCGAGGCCTGCGGCCAAGAACAGGCGTTCTTTGGTGCCGAAATAATGCGTGAGCAGTCCCAGGGCTACGCCGGCCTCTTGGGCGATCTTTTTGAAGGTGGTTTCCGCATATCCGTGCATGCCAAAAAGGACTTTGGCCGCGGCGAGGAGGGATTCTTTTCGGGATGAGGCTATTTTTGCGCACATAGTGGGAGATTTCCGGAGTGGGAGATTTCCGGAGTTGAAAAACGCGGCGCTCTCGGTCACACTCATCTGCCGCCGTGAGCACCGATGGCTCGCGTGCATGCCGGGGGGTGTGGGTTTTGTCAACGCAAGGAGAATTTATGCTGGTGGTGCTGGATCGGTACGCCTTCGTGTCCATGGCGGCGGCGTTGGCGACCATGGGGATCAAGGTGGCGGGGTATTTGGGGACTGCCTCGGTGGGACTTCTTGCCGATGCCCTGGAATCCACGGTCAACCTCGCCGCTGCAATGCTTCTGCTCTTTGCTTTGCGCGGGGCGCGCAAGCCGGCGGACCGCACTCACGCCTACGGCCATGGGAAATTGGAATTTTTGGTCAGCGGCGTGGAAGGACTGCTCGTGCTCGCTGCCGCAGGCGGCATCGCCCTGGCGGCCTTCGAGCGGGTGCAGCAACCGGTGCCCCTCACTTCCCTGGACCTCGGCATGGGGTGTGTGCTCCTGGCTGCAGGAATCAACGGCGTCGTAGGGTGGATGCTTTTGCGTGCAGGCCGGCGCCACCGCTCGCTGGCCTTGGAGGCCGATGCCCGTCATCTGTTCACGGATGTGGCGTCTTCGGCGGGGCTTTTCGTGGCCCTGGCCGTCATGAGGGTGCGTCCAGAGTGGTGGATGGTGGATCCTGTCGTCGCCTGGCTGCTTGCAGCGCATATCGCCTGGACCGGCGGGGACATTTTGGTGCGTTCCATCCACGGCCTGCTGGACGCCGGGCTCGACGACGATGAACTTCAGGCCCTTGACGACGTGCTGCGGGATGCCGACGTGGACTACCACGCCTTGCGCACGCGGCGGGCAGGACGCCAGCGTTTTGTGGACTTTCACCTGCTCGTTCCCGGGCATATGAGTGTGCAGGAATCTCACGCCTTGTGCTCGCAACTGGAGGCGTCCATTGAGCGGCGGTTGCCCGGAACCCAGACAGTCATCCATGTGGAACCGCGCGACGACGGGCACGTGGAAAACGTGCAGCGTCCCGGGGTACAGGAGGAAGAATCATGCGATACCACCAAATCCTCGTCGGCATCGTGCTCGTAATGCTGGTGGCGGGCTGCGCCGCCATGGGAGAATGGACCGGCAAGGCGGTGCGGACCACGCACGAGGCGGTCCAGGATTTCAAGACTGGATATGCCAAGGGGCGCGGGCAATGATTTTGGGATGTTTCGATATCATCAAGGAGAAGAAAAGATATGAGTAATCCTATTGTGTTGGTGGATACCACCAAAGGAGAGTTTTTGGTAGAACTCTTTGCGGACAAGGCGCCGCAGACGGTTGCCAATTTTTTGCGCTACGTGGATGAAGATTTTTACGTGGGCACATTGTTTCACCGCGTCATCCGAGGATTTATGATTCAAGGCGGTGGACTGGACAATATGATGCGGGAAAAGCCTACGCATCCTCCAATTCCCAACGAAGCCCATAATGGACTCAAAAATCTTGAAGGCACCATTGCCATGGCCCGTACTGCGGATCCCCATAGCGCTACTTCCCAGTTTTTTATCAATACAGTGGATAATCCTGATCTCGATTATGTGGATGAGTCCAATTACGGATACTGCGTCTTTGGTCAGGTCATCGATGGCATGGATGTCGTCAAGAAGATCGAAAAAGTTCGGGTGCGTCCTTTTGCTGGGCATGAACACGTCCCTGCGGATCAGGTTTCCATCAATAGTATCTCTCGTTTTGAGTAAGAGGTTGTCATGAGTGAGGATTTTGCTTCCCTGCTCGCCCAGTACGAAGGTCAGGGCGCAGGAGCGCGGCCGAAGGTCGGGGACCGGGTGCGGGCCACAGTGGTGGCCATTGGCGAGCACGCCGTGTTCGTGGACGTGGGCGCTGGTGTGGACGGCGTGGTGTTGCGGGAAGACGTACTGGACGCACAGGGAGAGCTTGCTGTCGCCGAAGGCGACGTGCTCGACCTGTACGTGGTGGCTGCGGGGGAGTCGGAACTGCGTCTGGCGCGGTCGCTCTCTGGTGTTGCCGGGCTGGGACTCCTGGAAGAGGCCTTTGCCTCGGGGGTGCCTGTGGAAGGCCGGGTGAGCGCGGTGGTCAAGGGCGGCGTGGAGGTCCAGGTGGCCGGCCGTCGTGCCTTTTGTCCGGCATCGCAGATCGGGGATCGCTCTGTGGAGGATCTCTCGACCCTGGTGGGACAGACTTTTCGTTTTGTGATTACTACGTTGGGCGAGCGTGGCCGCAATATTGTGCTTTCTCGGCGCAAACTCTTGGAGGAGGAGCGCCGCCAGAGTCAGGAGTCCTTTTTTGCCCGCGTGCGTGAGGGCGACGTGGTGGAGGGGACCGTGACGCGTTTGGCCTCCTTTGGGGCCTTTGTGGAAGTGGCTCCGGGTTTGGAGGGGTTGGTGCACATCTCCGAGCTTTCCTGGAGCCGAGGGGTACAGCCGGAAGACATCCTGTCCGTGGGCGAGCGGGTGCGTGTGAAGTTTTTGGGTCGCAGCCAGGACGCCAAGAGCGGGGACGAGCGCATTTCCCTTTCCCTCAAGCAAGCGGGCGAAGACCCGTGGCAGCGGGTGACGCAGGCAGTGCACGAAGGGGAGGTCTCTGCAGGGACGGTCACCCGCTTGGCGGATTTCGGCGCCTTCGTGGAGCTCTGGCCGGGCGTGGAAGGCCTGGTCCATGTGAGCGAGATGGGGCGGCGGGTACGGCGCCCCGACGAGGTGGTACGGCCTGGAGACGCGGTGCGCGTGCGGATTTTAGCCGTGGACGTGGAAGCGCGCAGACTTTCTCTGGCCTTGGTGGAAAGCCCCACAGGGACGCCCGCAAGCGAAGGTCGCAGCGACGATTGGCGTCGGTATGCTTCCTCGCGATCTCAAGGGCTTGGAAATCTGGGGCACGCGTTGGCCAAGGCCATGCACCAGAAAAACCGTAAGGAGTAGGCTATGGCGATGGAGCGTTGGGAATGTCCATGTGGCTATGTGTACGACCCTGCTGAAGGCGACGCGGAGCACAACATCCAGGCGGGCACCGCCTTCGAAGACCTGCCTGAGGATTGGGTCTGCCCCAAGTGCGGGGCGGAGAAGTCCTACTTCGAAAAAATCGATTGATACGTATCCGGCCTGCTCCCCGCTGGAGGGCAGGCCGCAATGGTGAGGAAAGCATGGTACAGACATGGGAGTATCAGCCGGTGAATGCCTGGCGCCGGTATGCATCGTCCACGCATGAAGCGCGGCGTGAGGAACTCGCCCGGGAGTGCGCGGCGTTTCTTTCCCAGTGCAAGACCGAGCGCGAGACTGTGCATTGGTTGTTGGCGCAGGCGGCCTCTCATGGATTTCCCCAGGGCATAGGTGAGGGCACGGCCTGTATCTCGTTTCGCGACAAGGCGGTCATCCTTGCCCGTCGGGGCCGCCGCTCGCTTGCCCATGGAGTGCGTCTGATGGCGGCCCACGGGGATACCCCGCACTTGGATCTCAAGCAGCGCCCCTTGGTGGAAGAGGCCCAGGTGGCCCTCTTCAAGACCCACTATTATGGCGGCATTAAGAAATACCAATGGCTGGCCCGGCCGCTGGCCCTGCATGGGGTGGTGGTGACTCGTGACGGGGTCGTGCATCCCGTGGTGGTGGGCGAAGCCCCGGAAGATCCGGTGTTCACCATCCTGGATCTTTTGCCCCATTTGGCCAAGGCCCAAAAAGAGCAGACCGTGGACAAGGCCTTTGAGGGCGAGAAGCTCAATCTCGCCGTGGGGCACCACCCTGGAGGAGCGGAAGGAGAAGGCGTCCGCCCTGCCGTGCTTGCCCTGCTGTACGACCGTTTTGGTTTCGGGGAGGAGGACCTCATGAGCGCGGAACTCCAGGCCGTGCCAGCAGGGCCTGCCCGGCGGGTCGGGCTTGATGGCTCCATGCTCGGCGCCTACGGCCAGGACGACCGGCTCTGCGTCTTTGCTGCGGCTACGGCGTTTTTTGCCGTGCCGGACCCGGAATTTTCTCAAGTGCTCGTGGTATGGGATCGGGAGGAGATCGGTTCGGAAGGGGCCAGTGGTGCAAAATCCCGGTTTTTACACTATACTTTCGAAGACTTGGTGGATGCCTGGGCCCCAGGGACTCCGCTGCGGCGGGTGTTTTTGGCGAGCCTGGCGGTGTCTGCGGATGTGCATTGCCCGTTGGACCCGGACTATCAGGACGTGCACGACAAGGCCAATGCCTCCCTGCTCGGGCACGGGCCGGTGTTTTCCAAATACACCGGTCATGGGGGCAAATACGGCGCCAGCGAGGCAGACGCTGAATACGTCGCCTGGTTTCGCCAGATCCTTGGGGATATCCCCTGGCAGATGGCGGTCATGGGCAAGGTGGACGCCGGCGGCGGAGGCACGGTGGCCAAGGATCTGGCGGCCTACGGCATGCGGGTGGTGGATTTAGGTCCCGGCGTGCTTTCCATGCATAGCCCCTTTGAGGTGAGCTCTGTGGCCGATCTTCTCGCCACGGTGGATGCGTATACGGCGTTTTATGGCTCGGGAGGCTTCCCATGCCGGTGATCATGGGTACAGCCGGGCATATCGACCATGGCAAGACCTCGCTCATCAAGGCCCTGACCGGTATCGACTGCGACCGCCTGGCGGAGGAGCAGAAGCGCGGCATCACCATCGAGCTGGGCTTTGCCTATCTCGATGTGGATCCGCAGACGCGCGTCGGCATCGTGGACGTGCCGGGCCATGAGCGTTTCGTGAAGAACATGGTGGCCGGGGCGGCGGGCATCGATTTCGTGCTCCTGGTGGTGGCCGCCGATGAGGGGGTCATGCCTCAGACCCGGGAACACGTGGAAATCTGCACGCTTTTGGGGATCCGCACCGGTATCGTGGCCCTGACCAAAGTGGACGCCGTGGAGCCCGAATGGCTGGAATTGGTGCAGGACGAGGTGCGCGGCTACCTGGCGGGGACTTTTTTGGCCGACGCCCCGATGATCGCCGTGTCGGCGCATTCCGGCCAGGGCTTGGACGCCTTGCGTGCGGCCATTGCGCAGGTGGCGGCACGCTTTGGGCCGTACCGCCGCTCCGATCTCTTTCGGCTGCCTGTGGATCGGGTGTTCACCATGAAGGGGCACGGCACCGTGGTGACCGGGACGTCCATCTCGGGGGCGCTGCGCGTGGGAGAAGAGGTCCGTATCTATCCTGGGGCGCAAGTGGCTAAGGTCCGCGCCATTCAGGTGCATGGACAGGCGGCGGAGACCGCCTTGGCCGGCGAGCGGACGGCCATCAATCTCCAAGGGGTGGAGGTGGCGGATGTCGCACGCGGTGACGTGCTCGCTGCTCCGGATTCCTTGTTTCCTGCGGCGGTGTGGGACGTGGAGCTCTCGTGCTTGCCTTCGGCGCCGCGGGGTATTCGCCATCGTACCGAGGTGCACTTGCATCACGGTGCCCGGGAGGTCTTGGCTCGGGTGCACCTTGTGGATCGGGACCGGCTTTTGCCGGGAGAGCGGGCCATGGCCCAGATCCATCTGCCGGATCCCCTGCCTGCGGTCTTTGGAGACCGCTGCATCGTGCGTTCTTTTTCTCCGTTGCGCACCATCGCGGGCGGGCGCATCATCAACCCCCTGGGTCGGCGCTTGCGGCGCAAGCCCGAGGCCGTAGCCGCCCTGGAGGCCTTGGCCCAGGCTGAAGGCGAAGAACTCATTGTGGCCCAATTGAATCTGGCCGCAGAAGCGGGCCGAAGCTTTGCAGAACTCCGCGTGCTTACGGATGTGGAGACCAAGGCCTTGGATCGGGCGCTGCAGCTTTTGGCCAGCCGCCAGCAGGCCTTTCTCTTCGACCGGGACGATCGGCGTTGGATCGGGGCCGCGGCGCAGGCCCGGCTCGAAACCGAGTGCCTGGCGGCGGTGGCGGCTATTCACGCCAAGGAACCTTTGCGGGCGACGATTTCCCGGGCTGAGCTCACCTCCAGTTGGGGCCGAGGGCTTTCTCCGCGTCTCGCCCATTTCGTGATCGAGCGCTTGGTGCGGAGCGGGGCGCTGGCGGCCGAAGGGGACGGAGTGCGGCTGCCGTCGCACCAGGTGGAGTTGGGGGAGAGCCAAAGCGAGCTCAAGGAACGCTTGGTGCGCCTTTTTGCAGAGACGGCGCTTATGCCGCCCAGTCTCAAGGCCCTTGGCGAGCACGACATCGACCCCAAGGCTGCAGCCCCCATGGTGCGCATGCTGGTGGAGGAGGGCACGCTCATCAAGGTCAGTGAGGATTTGGTGTTTTACGCCCCGGCCGTGGCGGCTTTGGTGGAGCGGGTACAGGCCTATCTCACAGAACATGCCGATATGGGACCTGCGGAGTTTCGCGAGCTCAGCGGCGGTATTACCCGCAAATATTCCATCCCGCTTTTGGAGTACCTGGATAAGGTCAAGATCACCTTGCGGGTAGGGGACCGGCGGCAGCTTCGGCGCCGTTGAGCGGTATCGGGCCGGGCTTCTGGCCCTTTTTTCTTTTTGGGGAGAAGTCATGGAATTGGACTGCGTGAAGATCGTGCCTGGGGGAAATCCCACGGTGCTGGTGCGTACCCCGGTGCCCAGCGAGCTGCGGGCAGCGGCGGCGCTGTGGATCATGGGAGACTTGGGCATCGGCGGGGAGCAGGTCGGGTTTGTGGACCTTACAGGCTCAGTGCCACAGCTTGCCATGATGGGCGGAGAATTTTGTGGAAATGCCTGCCGGGCGCTGGCGGTGCTGCTGGCGGAGGAAGGGGTGGCGGCCCCAGGTGAGGAAGTCGTGGTCCACGCTGCAGGGGCTTTGGAACCGGTGGCGCTGCGGGCGAGCCTCCATGACGGCGTGTGGCAGGCATGGGTGCGTCTTCCCTCGGGAGCGGGGCGGGCGCGGCAAGTGGAACCGGGGGCATGGCTGGTGCGGCTTCCCGGGATTGTCCACCTCCTTTTGGATGCAGAGCGCTTTCTCTTTTCCGCGCAGACCTGCGTGGAAGACGCCGCCCAGTGGCGTATGCGCTTGGGCTTGGAAACCGAGGCCGCTGTGGGGTGTATCTGGTTTTCTCATGCGGGCGGCGTGCTGCGTATCCAGCCTGTGGTTTGGGTGCAGGCCACGGGTACCGCCCTCTTGGAGACGGCGTGTGGCTCCGGCACCATGGCCTTGGCGTCCGTGCTCCCGCATTTGCCGTGGGCGCACGGCGTGGAGGTGCTGCAGCCCAGCGGCGCAGCTTTGGAGCTTACGGCAACACCTGCCGGATGGTGGCTCGGTGGCCCGGCCCGGGTGACCGCCCGGGCGCGGCTTTTTTGGGATTAGACGCGTTTGCTCTGGATGGCGGTCTGGATGACCTGGTCTGCGGTGGTGATGACCTTGGCATTGGCCTCGATACCTTTCTGGTAGATGATCATGTGGACGAACTCCGTGGCCAGGTCCACGTTGGCTTGTTCCAAGGTGCTGCCCCGCACCTGCCCCAGTCGCCCGGTACCGGCAAAACCGTAGCGAATGCTGCCCGCTTCGGGCACGGCAGAGAAAAGATTGCCGCCTTCACTGCGCAGTCCCTGGGGGTTGGTGAAGTCCGCCAGCACCAATTGGGCAAGGTCGAGATCCTGGCCGTTGGAATACTTGCCCACCAGGGTGCCGTCTGCCCGCACGAAAACGTCTTGAAGATAGCCCACGGCAAAACCATCCTGGGATTGGGTGATGGTGGCCGAAGGGGCCATATAATTGGTCATGGCCAGGGCCTTTTTGCTGGCGGATCCCAGCGTGGGGAGGTTCGCCGCATCGGTCCCCAGGCTTGCCAGGGTGGCGGTGGGATTGATCCAGCCGGGTTGTGTTTGGGCATCGCGCAGGCCCATGTCCAGGCGGATGTTTTGCGGCTCGGCCCCGGAAAATGTCGCCGGCAGCAGCGGATAGCCTTCTTCGTCCAAAGGCACCGGGGTCCAGGCTGCGGGGTCATCGCTGGTGCCGGAAAAAAGGCTCATGGAAAGGAGGTTGCCTTCCGGGGAAAAGGTGAGGGTGCCTGCGCCGAGGACGCCCAACTTGGTGTTCTTGCCGGTGTTTCCGTCGTGCGTGGGGTCTGTGGTGACGAGAAACTCCATGATCCGCTGTCCGTTTTGCAGCGGCTGGGCATCGCCGGCAGGGTCGAAGATCAGGGAAATATCGTGGGCCGCGCCCGTGGAATCGTAAACAGTCATGCTGGAAAGGTAGGCCCCGCTGGGAAGCGTGTTGGTGCTGGCATCCCAGGTGTCGAAGAGGGCGGTGAAGGGCGCGGTGCTCGACGGGACATTGTCCTGACTTGCGGCGTTGAGGTTGGCAGCGAAGGTGATGGCGCTCGTGACCTGTCCGGGAGAGGCGGCGACACTGGCCGTGGGATCCTGCGGATCGGGGCTGAGGGTGAGACGGATGGGTTCTCCTGTGCCTGCTTGGGTGGATCCTGCTGGCACCCCGTGCACCATGAGCCCCGCCGGATTGCGCAGATACCCATCGTTGTCGAAGCGGAAATTGCCCGCCCGGGAGTAGCGTATGGCGCCGGTCTCGTCGGCAAGGACAAACCAGCCATATTCACCGCCAACGGCCACGTCTGTGCCGATGCTCGTGGTCTCCAGTGGGCCCACGTCCATGTCACGTAGAATGGAACTCACTGAAGCCCCTTGGCCCACTTGATGGAATGCAGAAGTCCCTGTGGGAATGGTTTCGCTTATCAGGGTCGCGAAGTGCGCGGTGGATGCCTTGAATCCGGTGGTATTCATGTTGGCGATATTGTGGGACACCACATCCAATCCGGTTTGGTGCGTCATGATGCCGGTTGCACCGACATAGAGGGATGGGGACAAACCCATGGGAGACCTCCACTGGGAAAAAGATGCCGCTGGAAGACCCTAAGCAGGGGGCATGCCAGAAAGACGTATTTTTGGCTTTCTTTCGGGTTCCTGCTTGCATTGCGTGCCGACACTTGCTAGCAACGCCCTAGCTTGCATCGGTAGTGTTCGGGAATGTTTGGCCGAGGAGAGATATCTTCGTGAAAGGACTCAGTTTTTTCTCCAAGACGCAAGTCGGTCTCGGCGTGGACCTCGGCAGCGAATGGCTGAAGGTCCTCAAGATTTCGGTGCGCGGCAGTCAGGTGCGTCTGGAACATCTGGCGCGGGCGCCGTGGTCGCCTGGAGAGTTGGATACCCCGGGGACGGCGGGGGCCAAGGTGGCGGCCTTGCTCCAGCACTTGGAGATCAAAGACCAGGTCGTTGTATCCTCGGTGGCCGGCCACTCGGTCATCGTGAAACGGGTGATGTGTGAGGCCGAGTCCCCCAAGCTCTTGGGGGAGGTCGTGCATCGGGACGCCCGGCAGTACATCCCCTTTGACATTACCGATGTCTTTCTCGACTACCAGTATCTCTCTCCGGGAACCAAGGAAAAGACCCACGAAGTGCTTTTGGTGGCGAGCAAGAAAAAGGCGGTGCAGGGCCTGGGAGAGACTATGACTCAGGCCGGTCTTTCTTTGAGTGTGGTGGACGTGGACGCCTTTGCCGTGTGTAATGCCTTTGAGTTCAATTACCCGGAATTCAAGACCAAACCTGCATACCTTCTGGACATCGGCGGGACCCAGAGTGTCGTGTGCGTGCTCATGGGGTTTGAGCCGGTGTTTTTGCGTGAAGTGGGCTTCGGCGGCCGAAGCCTGTCGGAAGCCATCGCCAAGCGGCAGGGGATCAGTCGCAGTGAGGCGGAGCGTTTGAAGCTTCACGGTATTGATGGAGGGACGGCTGCGGACAAGGAGGCGGTCGCCCAGGTGGTGCGGCAGACCATCTCGGGGTGGTGCGATGAGGTCAAACGCCTCATCGGCTTTTACGAATCCTCAACGCCGGAGGCCGTGGTGGCGGAGCAGCTCTTTCTCTCGGGCGGCGGGGCCCTTTTGCCGGGCATTGCCGATGCCTTTGCTGCGGAGATGGGGGTCTCGGTGGAACTGCTTGATCCCTTCCGACGGGTGGATGTGCCGGAGTCGCGCTTTCAGCCGGCGTTTGTGCGTGCCGTGGCGCCGCAATTCGTGGTGCCTTTTGGTTTGTCCCTGCGGGGGATTGCATGATTACCATCAATCTTTTGCCACAGCCCAAGCGGGCGAAGGTCTCGGACAAGGCACGAATCATTTTTGTGGCGGTGTTGGGCCTTGTGGTGGTCGGAGGGCTCTTGGCGGGCTCGTATTGGTATTTCGATGTCCAGGTTCAGGCGCTGCAGCAAGCGGTGCAGGAACGCAGTCAGACCAAGAAGCTCCTTTTGGCGCAGATCGGCAAGGCCAATCAGTACGTGGATGAGCTCAAGGCCATTGAGCAGCGCATCCAGGTCATCAAGGAAGTGCGTATGCGCCAGGGGCTGCCGGTGCGTTTCCTCGACGCTTTGGTCGCCACCATGCCGCCGGAGCGATTGTGGTTTGAATCCCTATCCCTGGGCGCTGGCGGGCAGATGAATCTTTCCGGCGTGGCCCTCGATAACCAGGCCTTTGCCGCGTATGTGGAGGCGCTGCGGCAATCGCCGTTCATCGCTCGGGTGGACATTCAACGGACCTCGCGGCGCGATGTGCAAGGCCGTGGCCTGGTGGCCTTTGTCTGTTCTGTGGTGGGGAAAGACCCAGGAGACGAAGCATCGGTCTCGAAGGATGGCACCCATGGATAAAGCGGCATTGCAGGCAGCCTGGCAGGGGCTTTCCTGGTGGAAAAAGATCTTGGTGGGCTTGGGCGCTCTCGCGCTTTTGGGGGCAGGATGGTGGTATTTCGTCATCGATCCCCAAGTGGCGGAAATCGCCCAACTGCAGCGCCAGGTGGAGGCATTGGACGGGGAGATCGCCAAATACCGTTTGCAGGCGGCCAAGCTCCCGGAGTTGGAGCGGGACGTCAAGCGCCGGCAGATGGAGTTTCTCTATGCCAAAACGTTGCTGCCCGAGGATGCCCAGGCGCTGGAGCGACTTTTGGCATCGTTTGAGAAGCTGGGGCGGGACGAGGGGATCGAGTTTTTGCTGTTTCAGCCAGGAAGTGAGACGCAAGCGGATTTTTACGCCACGAGATCGGTTTCCATTCAGGTCTCGGGACCGTTCCATCGTCTGATGAGCTATTTCGATAAGCTGGCGCGCTTAGATCGTCTGGTGGCTATTCAAAGCGTGCAGTTCGCTCCAGTGGCGGATTTTTCCCCGACGGAAAAGCGCCTCAACGCCAATGTCAGTCTGGTGGTGTATCGGGCGCTCACCGATGCTGAAATGGAAGCGCGCAAAAAGCAACAGGGAAAGAAGCAATGATACGTTGCCTTGTTGTCGGTCTGCTTATTCTCCCGGGATTGGTATGGGCTGCGGACCCCATCCCCGAGGCCGCCGGGGTGCAGGATTCCGGGAATGTTACGGAAAACGCCACTGAGGTGCCCCTGCCGTCGTGGATCCATCCACGTTTTGCCCCGTATGATCCCGCGGGCCGCACGGACCCGTTCATGTCGTTTATCCAGCTCCGCGCCGTGGAGCAGGCCCGGAGCGCCATGCAAAGGCAGCAGGAGAAGCGGGAGCCTGCAACCCCGCTGGAAACCGTGGACCTGCGCACGCTCAAACTTGTGGGCGTGATGACTCCCAAAGGCGGTGGGGCTGTGGGTGTGGTTCAGATGCCTGACGGCAAGAGCTTCATCGTGCGTCCAGGGATGGGTATTGGCCTTTATGGGGGCATTATCAAAGAGATTCGTGACGGAGCCCTCATTGTGGAAGAAAAGACCTATGATATTCTTGGCGAAGAGCAGACCCAGACGGTGACGCTCTCGCTGCGTCCAAGCGAATAGGGGTGTGGGGTATGCAGAAGATATACACATGGGCTGTGATGGTGGCGTTTTTTTGGGTTTGCGGGTGCACAACCGTTCGCCCTGTTGGGCCTACGCCGGAAGGGGAGGTGCATGCTGCAGAGCGTGCGGCATCTGTAAGCCAAGCCAGTTCGGACGTTGCGTCCCGCCCTCTGTTGGAAGCCATGACGTTGCAGAAGGTGGCGGAAGGCACGTTGCTGGAATTCCCTGCCCCGACGCCTTCGGAAGTGTTCGTCGACTATGACATGGGCCGGCGCTTTGTGGTGCATTTTACCCCGGCGGTCCCGGAATTTATTCCCGCCGCGCCTGCCGGCGTGGTCCAGCGGGTAGGCCTCGATGCACGGGACGGGATGGTCTCTTCCGTGACCGTCGATCTTATGGAGCCGGTACGTTACCTCTTGTCTCGAGAGGGCGCTCGGGCGCGTCTTTTGCTTGCCCCGGCAGAGGCCGAACGAGAGACGGTTCCGCCGCCTGCCTCCACCAAACCAGCGCTCGTGGACGCCGTGGAATTTGCCACCTCGGAGCACGATTTCTCCGTTCTGCTTTCCTCTTCGGCACCGATTCGGGTAACCCCCGGGCCCAAGGGTGAGGCGTTTGCCGTCGTCCTGCCTGGGGCGCAGTTTTCGCCTGCAGTGGCCAAGGTGTACCGCATCGAGGGGGGACAACCCATCGAGCGGGTGCAGGCCCTCAACGTGGGGAGTGACGCGCAGCTGGTGTTCACCGGAGTCACTCGGCCGGCCTTCACCGTAGCCCGGGAAGGCGGGGTCACGCGGTTGCGTCTGGCCGTGGAGCGCGGTGGATCTCCTTCGGTGGGGACAGCTCAGAAAATGGCCATCCCCGCTGCCACGGCCGCGTCCGAGCCTCAAGATCCAGGCACCATCTTTCCCGGCATGAAAAAAGAGTACCACGGAACGCCCATTACTTTGGACCTTCAGGAAGCCAAGGTGGAGCATGTACTGCGACTGCTCAGTGAAATCGCGGGCTACAACCTCATCCTCGACGAAGGTGTCACCGGGACGATTTCTCTGAAGCTGGTGGATATTCCTTGGGATCAGGCGCTCGATTTGATCTTGCTGCAAAAGAATTTGGGCATGGTGAAGCAGGGAAATTTATTGCGCATTGCTACATTAGAGCAACTGCGACGGGAAAACGAAGAGTTACAGCGGGCACGTGAGGCTGAAGCTAGGGCTAGAGAGAGTCTGGAAAATGTTCTCCCTACACGTACGGAGTTTATCCAGATCAACTACAGTACTGCGGCGGAGTTCGAGTCGAAGGTGCGGGAACTGCTTTCTCCTCGAGGTAAGATTTCTGCCGATAGTCGTACAAATACCTTGATTGTGACAGATATTGATCCCGTATTGCAAAAGGTACAGAGTTATATCGCCAAGCTCGACCGTCCGGAACGGCAGGTGCTCATCGAGGCGCGTCTCGTGTATGCCACCGATGACTTTCAGCGGGATATTGGCATCAAGTGGGGCGCGACCATGCAGGACGAGTCTGCGCGGGACGACGAGCAGTATCAGTGGGATACATCGGCCTCGGGATTCAATACGCCTTTTGGCACCACAGGCCTTGGCCTGGCGGGAAATATTGGTAAGATCCTGGGCAAGGATTTGTGGTCCTTGGACGCCTCGTTGCGTCTTGGCGAGACCAAGAACTTGGTGAAAACGGTTTCCTCCCCGCGGATTGTGACTCTCAACAACAACCGCGCCGAGATCAAGCAGGGCATCAAGCTTGCCACGAGCGGGGAGTCGGAGAGCGGCGGCACCACCACGGAGTACACGGACGCGGTGCTCAAGATTTCGGTCCAGCCTCAGATTACTCCGGACAACAAGCTTATCCTGGATGTGGAGATCAGCGACGATAGTCCCACGGCCACCGGGCGGGACATTGAAACCAAGTCGGCCCGCACCAAGATGATCGTCGGTGACCGCGAGACCATTGTCATCGGCGGGGTGCTCAAGGCATCGGATCGCTCGGCGACGGAAAAGATTCCAGGGTTGGGGGACGTTCCGGTCTTGGGGCGGCTCTTCCGGCAGGATGAAACCGCCTCGTCCAAGCAGGAGCTCTTGATCTTCCTGCATCCACGCATCCTGTAAGGTGAGGGTCTCTCGATACACCCAGGGCTCTTCCTCCGCGGAAGGGCCTTTTTTTGTTGGAGGAAAGGCCGGGAAGAGATCTTGGCGGCCCTAGTGCATTTGGCCCAGGAGCGCGTCGGTTTTGATGCTCACGTCCTGGATGGTGGGGGTAAAGTCCACCGAGAAGAGTTTCTCGGGGATGGTGGCTCGTTTTTGGAGGGGGCTGATGGCGGGATTGAAAACATAACCACCTTCGGTGGCGAGGCAATCGGCGAGTTTAAGGAGAAAAATGGCGGCCGGTGCGTCTTCCCGCACCAGTCGGTGATGGCCATAGACCGCAAGCTGGATTTCCTTGGAAAACCCCCACAATTTGAGAGCCTTGGCGCTCACCACCGGGTGCGTCATGCCGAAGAGGCGTTCTTCGGCATCCAGCGGTGGTTCTTCGGCCGTGATCCAGATGGTCATGAGTTCCGCAAAGGCCTCGGGCGCCAATTTTGCCATGATGAGGTAGCCGATGTCATGGAGCAGGCCAGTGAGGTACGCACTTTCTCGCTCTTCTTCGGTCAAAGGGAGGAGGGCGGGAAAGTAGCCAGGGATTTGCTGGCACAAATAGGCCGTGGCGAGACTATGCCCCCAGAGTTTCCGGAGAGGAAAACCTTGGGGAAGCCCTGCCTCAGAAAGGGATTGGGTCAGGGTGAGGTAGTAGACGATGCCGCGGACTTCCCGTAGCCCCAGGCGCACCAATGCCTTGTGGGGGGAGGTGATTTTTTCCACTCCTCGGTACAGGGGCGAGTTGGCGATGGCCATGATGCGGGCGCAGAGCACGGGTTCGGCACTCATGGCCTCGGAGATCTCGCTCAGGGTGGCGTTGCGGGAACCGAGAAGTTGCCATAAGCGAAGGACCGCCGGCTTGATGGGCGGCAGATCGTGGTCGTTTAAAGCGTCGAGACGAAGCATGCGGTTTCCTTGAATGGACAACGAAGGTGCGGTCAAGTGTAGGTGCCTTGGGTGTGAAGCTCAAGGGGTTATGATGGACTCATGGCTGAGGAGCGACGGATGAAAGTAACGTTTTTGGGGGCGGCACGAACGGTGACGGGTTCGTGCTATGTATTGGAAGCGGGGGAAACCCGTTTTGCCGTGGATTGCGGCATGCACCAGGGGAACCGGGCCATGGAGCTGCGCAACTGGGACGAGGCGGGGATGTATCGCCCGGGAGAGCTGGATTTCATCCTCCTCACGCATGCCCATGTGGACCATTGCGGTCTCTTGCCGCGTTTGGTGCAGCAGGGCTTTGTTGGTCCTGTGTACACCACCGCGCCCAGCCGGGATCTGGTGGAAATCCTTTTACAGGATAGTGCGCACATCCAGGAGATGGAAGCCCGTTGGCGCAGCACGAAGAAACAGCGTGCAGGAGGCCTGCCTGAGGAACCGCTCTATACCGCGAACGACGCCCTGGCTGCGGTGCGGAGGCTCCAGGTGGTGGAGTATGACCGCGAGTTCTCCCCCAAGCCTGGGGTGCGGGTGGTCTTTCGTAATGCTGGGCATATCCTGGGTTCCGCTTTTGTGGAGATTTGGGTGCAGGATGGAGGGCGCGAGACCAAGTGCGTGTTTTCTGGCGATTTGGGCCGACCTCATCAGCTCTTGGTCCCGGACCCCTGGACCATCGACCAGGCGGATTTTCTGTTTTTGGAATCCACCTACGGCAATCGCGACCACAAAAACGAGGATTCCAGTCGCCAGGAGTTGGCGGAGGCCATCGCCTATAGCTACCGTCACGGCCAGAAGGTCCTGATCCCGAGTTTTGCCGTGGAGCGCACCCAAGAGATCCTGTTTGCCCTGCACATCCTTGCCAAAGAAGGAAAGCTGCCGGCGGACATGCCGGTGTTTCTGGATAGTCCTCTGGCCATCAAGGCTACAGAGATCTTCCGCAAGCATGCCCGGTTTTACGATGATGAGGCGCGTGCCGTGCTCGACGCCGGAGAGGATCCGCTCTCGGTCCCGGGCCTGCAGCTTGCCCAGACCGTGGAAGAGTCGCGCAATATCAACGCGCAGCAGGGCCCTGCCATTGTCATTGCCGGCAGCGGCATGGCCAATGCCGGACGCATCAAACACCATCTGCGGCACAACATCTGGCGGGAAGGCGCGTCCGTGGTTTTCGTGGGCTTTCAGGCCCAGGGCACTCCGGGGCGGCGTATCGTGGACGGTGCTTCGTCCATCCGTATCTTGGGCGAGCAATTGGCCGTGCGGGCAAAGGTGTTCACCATCGGCGGGTTTTCCGCCCATGCGGGGCGGAGCCAGCTTTTGGACTGGCTGGGGCATTTTCGTTCGCCGTCCATGCAGGTGTATTTGGTCCATGGTGAGTACACGGCGCAGCAGGAGTTCGCTCGGATCATCCAGGAGCGCTTTGGCTACGCCGTGCACATCCCCGACTATTTGGACGAGTGCACCTTGGAACCGGGCGGTGTCTTCCAACTCACCTCCCGCCACGATCTTGCCCCGCGCATCGATTGGGATTTTCTGCTGGAAGAGACGCAGAGCAAGCTTGCCCAGGTGCAGGACCGGGTGCGGCATTTGGATCGGCTGGGGCATACCAGCCAGGTGGAAATCCGAGGGACCATTGTGGATATCAACTCCAAGCTCCTCGAAATTCTGTCCGAGCTGCGCATGGCGGAGGCGGCGCCCCAGTCCTCAGGAGCGGATGCCTAGATGCGGATCATTGCCGGTGTGTTCAAGGGGAGGGTGCTGCGCACCGCCTGTGGGCCGGGCTACCGTCCTGCCACCGGGAGGGTGCGGGAGGCGCTCTTTTCAACCCTTGGATCGCTCGGGGTGTGCTGGCAGGGGGCTCAGGTGGCCGACGTCTTTGCCGGCAGCGGTGCCCTTGGTCTTGAGGCCTTGAGCCGGGGGGCGTCCCAGGCCGTCTTCGTAGAGTTGGCGGCGTCTGCGGCGCGAGTGCTGCAGGACAACATTCGCTTCTTGGGCCTGACGGCTGCGCAGGCCGTCGTGGTGCGTATGGACGCCCTGCGTTGGGTGCAGCGTGCATCCGGACCGTATCATGTGGTTTTCGTGGATCCCCCGTATGGACGTGGACTTTTGGCGCCGGTGCTTGCGGCGCTTCCTGCGCTGCTTGCTCCTGGCGCAGTGGTGGTGGCGGAGACGGAAGCTTCATTGGACGTCTCCCCCACCCCATGGAATTTGGTGCGGGACACGCTCTATGGACAAACAAGGATACGTATATGGCAGAGCGAATAGCCATCTATCCCGGGACGTTCGATCCACTGACCAATGGTCATGTGAGTATTGTGCGCCGGAGTTTGGATATTTTCGACAAGGTCATTGTTGCGGTTGCAGTGCATTCGGGAAAAAATCCGCTTTTTTCCTTGGATGAACGTGTGGAAATGGTTCGAGAGGTCTTTCAGCAAAATCCACGTGTTATTGCGGAGTCCTTTTCTGGGCTGCTCGTAGAGTATGCTCAGTCTCGTGGAGTGAATACTATTATTCGTGGATTACGTGCTGTTTCCGATTTTGAATACGAGTTTCAAATGGCGCTCATGAACCGAAAGCTCGAGCCCAACATCCATACTGTTTTTATGATGACGGATTATAAATGGCTGTATATCAGCTCGACCATCATCAAAGACGTGGCGCGTTTGGGAGGCAGCATCGAGGGGCTGGTGCCTGCAGTGGTGGCCGGGCGTATGCGGGAGCGCCTGGCGGCAACGGCATGAACCGTCCCTCTGTACTCTGCGTGGTCGGAGCCACGGGCACCGGGAAGACGGCTGCCGCCCTGGCCTTGGCCGAAGCCCTCCATGGGGCCGTGATCAACGTGGATTCGCGCCAGGTCTACGCCCATATTCCCATCGTCACTGCCCAGCCCACAGCCGAGGAGCAGGCACGGTGTCCGCATCTGCTTTATGGCTATCTGCCCCTGGACGAGCCGGTGCAGGCAGGAAGTTTTGCCCGGCAATTGGCGGATACCGTGGAGAAGGTGCGGGCCATGGGGCGGCTTCCGATCCTCGTGGGCGGCACTGGCCTGTATCTCCGCGCTTTTTTGCATGGCATTGCGCCGGTGCCGCCTATTCCCGAGGCTGTGCGTGCTGCGGTGCTTGCGCGTTGTCGAGCGTATGGCCCGGAGGCCTTGCACTGTCGTTTGGCGGAAGTGGACCCCGTGAGCGCGGCGCGCATCCATCCACGGGACAGCCAGCGGATTTGCCGGGCGCTCGAAGTCTTTGATGCCACAGGAGAACCGCTTTCGCTGTGGCATGCCCGCACCCGGCCGGTGGCCTTGGTGCGGGGCGTGGTTTTGGGCCTGGCGGCGACCTTGTCGGAGTTGACCCCCCGACTCGCCCAACGCATTCAGGCCATGCTGGCCGCCGGGGCGCTGGAAGAAATGGCACAGGCGTGGCGCATTTGCCCCAATCGCAGCGCGCCGGGGTTTTCTGGCATCGGGTGTCCGGAACTCTTGGCGGTTCTCCATGGAGAAATGGATCTGGCCACAGCGCAGGCAGCCTGGCTGGCCAACACACGCGCCTACGCGAAGCGACAGATGACGTGGTTTCGCAAAGAGAAGGTGCATTGGGTTGCGCCCACCGACCATGCACGTATGGTGGAGTGGGCGCGTCGGGCGCTGGAAAAACGGGAGTAGGTCCCGCGCCTCGCTGCTGCGGGGCGCGGGGAAGCTAGGCTTGTTTGGTTTCCGACGGGGCGTCGTCCTTTTTGGGGCTGACGTCGATTTCTTCCGGTTCGCTGGTGGCTTTTTTGAAATTTTTGATGGCCTTGCCCATGCCAGCCCCAATCTCCGGCAGCCGATTGGCGCCAAAAATGACGAGCACAATAACCAAGATGACGAGAAGCTCCGGGATGCCGATGCCGAACATGCGTACCTCCTTGGGATGAATGCCCGCTTCCTAGTGCGCCCTGGGGGCGTGGTCAATACGAGGATGTCAGCGGGAGCGCCGGAGTATTCCCGATTTTGTGACTTGGTTTTTTGCGGCAAGGTATGTATAATCGATTTTCGAGAGGAGAATGATGCCTGCTGCAGTGCTTCGTCTGTCCGGTCAGGGGTGTCAGTATTGGGTGTATGGCCATTGCTGGCTGTCCGAGGTGGAAAATCCGGGCTGGGACGAGACCGTCATTTGTGTGGTGCTGGCCGCATTGGAGCGCACCTATGACGGGGCCCTGGCAGCACAGGAGGCTGGAGTGTCCGGGGCATTGGCTGCGTGGTCGCGTTGGGGAGACCGGGTGCTGGCATCCCCGTGGGATTGTCTGGACTTCCAGGCCCAGACGGGGGATGATGGTGTTTGCCGTTTTTTGCGGCATTCGGTGTGTGTGTTGCGCCTGCCGTCATGTGCAGGACGTTGTTCACGCTTTCATCCTCGTCGTTCATAAGGAGCGGTATGCATCAGCCGACGTTCATTCATTTCCCGTGGCTCCATCCAGCCCTTATACCGTCAGGGGTGCCTGTGCAGTGCGCAGTGCTTGACCCTGGCATCGCCGTACAGGGGTATGATGTCCCCCGGTGGCGGCCGCAGTGGCCCTACACGGACAGTCAGATCCGGCGGCTTGTGGCCGAGTATATGCGTCAGGCCGCGGAGGCGGCGCGGCCCGCGGACTTGACGGCCCGTGTGGCTGCGGGACCGGAAGACTTCTACACGGACACCACCTTGGACATCCGTTCCCAGCTCACTGGCGGCGTCTCCGCCCACGACCCCGAGGCGGAGCGTTTGCGTCAGATTCAAGTGCTCTTGGCCTTGGAGCTCACTCGAGAAGAGGCGCTGGTGGAGCTCCGAGCGCAGCAAGTCCGCTTGGCCCGAGCGCAGCAAAAGTGGAAGGAGAGCTTAGGGGTGGAGGCCGACGATCTGATGTCCTTGGAGATGCCGGAGGTGGACTTGGTAAGTTCGGCGCAAGAATTGGACTGGCAGCCTCTGGTGTGGGCTATGGATCAGGTGGTGCCTGCGCAGATTCCTTTTGTGGTGACCGATGCAGCGGTAGCAGCGCAATGGCGCGAGGCCGGCGTCTCCTGGATCCGGGGAGAGCATGGGCGCTTCGTATGCCATTTGGATGATACGGTGGTACGCGCTTTGGGGAGGGCATTCCGTGGCTCGCCCTCCGGGCGCGTGGTCGTGATGATGACTCAACCAGAATGTGAGGCAGTATGAACACGGACAAGTTGGGTGCGCGAATCCAGCGGTTTCGGGAAATGGCGGAGATGACGCGGGAACAATTGGCCGAGCGCAGCGGCCTTGCCTTGGATTTCATCCAGCGTTTGGAGGAGGAATCCCTTTATCCTTCCTTGGGGCCGTTGCTCAAGATTGCCCGGGCGCTGGGCGTCCGCTTGGGGACTTTTCTCGATGACGAATTGGGGCAAGACCCGGTGGTCGTGCGTCAGGGAGAGCGCCACGAAGAGTTGCATATGCGGGGCAAAGACTGTTCGGTGGGCCTGACCTTCTATTCGCTTGGGAAAGGCAAAAAAGACCGGCACATGGAGCCCTTTTTCATCGAGCTCGCCCCCCAGCCTGCTGATTGCGACGCCGCACTTTCCAGTCACGAGGGCGAAGAATTCATCGTTGTGGTGAGCGGTGAAGTGGAGATCGTCTATGGCCGGGATACCTATGTGCTCAGCGCAGGAGATTCCATATATCTCAACTCCATTGTGCCCCATCTGGTGCGTTGTCATGGAAACGCGCCGGCATCCATCTACGCAGTATTGTATTTCCCCGAATAGGAGATCGCTATGGAGAGGCCTGCTCTGCGAGAAATCACTCTGGGCCAGATGCTTGATGAAGCCATCGCGCAGTATCCAGACAACGAAGCAGTCGTGTATGTCGATCGAAACTTTCGGTTGACATATCGGGAATTCGGCAAGTTGGTTGATGAGGTCGCCAAGGGGCTTATGGCTCTTGGCGTCCAAAAGGGTGAAAAAGTCGCCATTTGGGCGTCGAACGTGCCGTATTGGGTGGTGTTCCAATTCGCTACGGCAAAGATTGGCGCTATTTTGCTTACGGTGAACACTTTTTATAAGTCCGCGGAGTTGGAGTATCTTCTGAAACAATCGGAAGCCGAGAACCTCGTGCTCATCGATTCGTTCCGCGACACGGACTATGTGCAAATCGTGTATGACCTCGTCCCCGAGCTCAAGACACAGCAGCGGGGCTATTTGCAGAGTGAGCGCTTTCCGGATTTGAAACGGGTCATTTTCATGGGGCCGGAAAAGCATCGGGGCATGTATTCCATCCCGGAGGTGGTGAGCCTTGCCCGCATGGTGAGCGAGGAAGACTACCAGGCACGTCAAGCGAGCCTTTCTCCGCACGATGTAGTCAATATGCAGTACACATCGGGAACTACAGGATTTCCCAATGGTGTGATGCTCACGCATTACAATATCGGCAACAATGGCTTTTGGATTGGTGAAAACCAGCGTTTCACGAACAAGGATCGCATTTGTTTACCGGTTCCGCTCTTCCATTGCTTTGGATGCGTTCTTGGAGTGCTTGCCGCAGTGAGCCACGGAGCAACCCTGGTGATCCTGGAAAGTTTCAATCCACTTATGGTCCTTTCTTCAGTGGAAGAAGAAAGGTGTACGGCACTCTATGGAGTGCCAACCATGTTCATTGCCGTACTCGAGCATCGTTCTTTTGACCGCTATGATCTTTCCTCGCTCCGAACAGGCATTATGGCCGGAGCTCCATGTCCTGTGCCGGTGATGGAAAAGGTCATCGACAAGATGCATATGCGGGAAATCACCATTTGCTATGGCCTCACCGAGGCTTCCCCGGTCATGACGCAGACCCGGGTGGACGACAGTATTGAGCATCGGACCCAAACCGTGGGTCGGGCCATGCCGGAGATCGAGGTGACCATCCGTGACCCGGAGACCAACCAGCCGGTTCCTTTTGGAGTGCAGGGGGAGGTATGCTGCCGCGGGTACAACGTCATGAAGGGATATTACAATAATCCGGATGCCACGGCTGCGGCCATCGATGTGGAAGGGTGGCTCCATTCCGGTGATTTGGGGACCATGGACGAGCAGGGATACGTGCGTATTACCGGCCGTCTCAAGGACATGATCATCCGCGGTGGCGAGAATATCTATCCGCGGGAGATTGAAGAGTTCTTGTACCGTATGGAAGGCATCAAGGATGTGCAGGTGGTCGGAGTCCCCAGTCGCAAATACGGCGAAGAGGTGGGGGCCTTCATCATCCTCAAAGAGGGCTTTGACTATGCCCCGGAGGATATCAAGGACTTTTGCCGCGGCAAGATCGCCCGCTACAAGATTCCCAAATACATTGCTTTCCTCGAGGAATATCCCATGACGGCAAGCGGGAAGATCCAGAAATACAAATTGCGCGAGCTGGCGGCGCAGATGTTCCCCGAGGCGATGAAATGACAGGAGCCGCGGCGCCCCCGGCGCATGTGCTTGCCGAAGTGCATCGTGTGCAGGGCGTTGTGTTTGATTGTGACGGCGTACTCTTCGACTCCCGGGATGTGAACCGGGCGTATTACAACTTCATTTTGGAGCGTTTGGGTCTGCCTCCCATGAGCCCGGAGGCCGAAGAGTACGCGTACATGCACACCGTGGACGCCGTCCTGGCCTATTTGGTGCCTGCGCACCTGCTCCCCCAGGCCAAGGCGTTGCAAGGCCATATGACCTATGGGGATTTTCTCGATCGCATGATCCCGGCCCCGGGGGTCCATGACGTGCTCGAGGCGCTCCACGGATGGGGGATTCGTTTGGCGGTCAATACGAACCGCAAAAACTCCATGGAGATGGTGCTGGAACGGTTTGGAATGGCCCACCTGTTCGCTCCGGTCATGACCGCGGCCAAGGTCGCACGGCCCAAGCCGGACCCGGAAGGGCTGTACCGGATTTTGGCTTATTGGGACATGGCGCCGGAGCAGGTGGCGTATGTGGGGGATTCGGAGGTGGATGCCGCCACCGCCGCCGCGGCGGGCGTGCCCTTGTGGGCGTACCGGAACCCCGAACTCCCAGCCAAGCTCCATGTGGACAGTTTTGCCGATCTGCGGCATTGGTTTGCATACGTTTTGGGTGGTGCCCCCGGGGCATCGCGCTGAACGAAATCTTTGCCTAGGAGTCGGCATGGCAGTGATTACCAGTTTTGTGAGTGCTGTATATTTTGTTCTGGATACGGTGCTCTCGCTCTACTTTTGGATCATTTTGGCAGCAGTGGTGCTTTCATGGGTGAATCCTGATCCATACAACCCCATTGTTCGTGGTATCCGCTCCTTGACCGAACCTGTCTTTTATCGCGTCCGGAAGTGGATGCCGTTCACGTTCATGAGCGGGATTGACTTCTCTCCGGTCGTTGTGATGCTGGCCATCAAGTTTGTGCAGGTTTTTCTTGCACAACTGCTTGGAAGAATGATGTTCTTGTGATGGGTATGGCGCCGAAATAGTCGGCTGGAGATAGACACGGCTGCCCAGAGAACCTGGGCAAGGGTCGGAAAACACCAAAACTAAGGAGTACTGTATGGAGCAGCAGGAACTTGAACTCATCGCCGCACATGTTGCCACGGATCCTGAGCTCAAGGCGTTGTGGGAAGAGCATGTGATGTTCGAGAAGATCCTCGAAAAATATGCTGCGAAACCAGCGCTCACTCCTTCCGAGGAAATGGAGATGAAGGAGTACAAGAAAAAGAAATTGGCAGGAAAGACCAAGATTCAAGAATTGCTCAAGAAATATAAACGCAAGGAGTAGGGACCATGGTGCGGACCGGCGCCCAAATTCTTTTGGAATGCTTGCAACGGGAAGGCGTGGATCTCATCTTCGGCTTTCCGGGCGGAGCGGTCATCGATATCTATGATGAACTCCCCAACCATCCCATTCGGCATATCCTCGTGCGGCATGAGCAGGGCGCTGTCCACGCCGCCGATGGCTATGCGCGGGCGTCGGGCAAAGTCGGCGTATGCTTGGTCACCTCGGGGCCTGGAGCCACCAACACGGTGACCGGCATCGCCACCGCATACATGGATTCCGTCCCTCTCGTGATCTTTACCGGGCAGGTGCCCACGCAGCTCATCGGCAACGATGCCTTTCAAGAAGCCGATATCGTGGGCATCACCCGGCCGTGTACCAAGCACAATTATTTGGTGAAGGATGTCCGGCAGTTGGCATTTACTGTCAAGCAGGCCTTCTATCTGGCGCGCACAGGCCGACCGGGTCCGGTGCTCGTGGATCTGCCCAAGGATGTCATCCGGGCCACGGCAGAGTTCCACTACCCGGAGTCCATGTCCATGCGCAGCTACAACCCGAGGTACTCTCCCAACCGTAAACAGCTGCGCCGGGCGGCGGAGCTCATTGCCGCGAGCTCGCGGCCCGTGGTCTATGCGGGCGGTGGGGTGATCGCCGCGGATGGGGCAGGGGAGCTCACGCGGCTTGCCCGGGACTACCGCTTGCCCGTGACCACGACACTCATGGGGCTTGGGGCCTTTCCAGGAACGGATCCGTTGTGGCTCGGTATGCTGGGAATGCACGGGACGTACACCGCCAATATGGCCATCAACAATGCGGACTTGCTCATCTCCATCGGCGCCCGGTTCGACGACCGGGTCACTGGGCGGGTGGATGCCTTTGCGCCACAGGCCAAGATCATCCACTTCGACATCGATCCCACCTCCATCAGCAAAAACGTAGGGGTGGACGTGCCCATCGTGGCCGATTGCCGCCAAGGTCTGGTGGGACTCATGGAGGAGTTGGCCCGCGTTTCCGGCGTCGATTGGCAGGGCAAGCATGCAGCCTGGCTCGCGGAGCTTGCCGCCATGCAACGCGAACATCCCCTGACCTACGCCTCCAGCGGTGAGCACATCAAACCGCAATGGGTGGTGGAGAAGATCTACGAGATCACCCAAGGCGAGGCCATCATCACCACCGAGGTGGGGCAGAATCAGATGTGGGCCGCTCAATTTTATCGTTATACCCGGCCGCGCACCTTCTTGTCCTCTGGTGGCTTGGGGACCATGGGCTATGGGTTCCCTGCGGCCATTGGCGCCCAATTGGCCTTCCCCGACCGTTTGGTCGTTGATATCGCGGGCGACGGCTCCATCCAGATGAATATTCAGGAATTGGCCACAGCGGTCAGTTATCAAATCCCGGTGAAAGTGGTCATCCTCAATAACGGGTATCTGGGTATGGTGCGGCAGTGGCAGGAACTTTTCTATAACAAAAATTATTGCGCCACCTGTCTGCACACCAATCCGGATTTCGTGGCCTTGGCCAAGGCGTACGGGGCAGAGGGCTTCCGGGTGGAGCGTATTGAGGACGTGGAGCCGGTGCTTCGCAAGGCCTTCGCCCATCCTGGGCCGGTATTCGTGGACGTGCGGGTCGAGCCTGAAGAGAATGTCGCCCCTATGGTGCCGGCTGGCGCGGCGTTGTCGGAAATGCTTTTGGTGTAGGAGGCGGTCATGCGGCATGTGCTTTCGATTTTGGTGGAAAATGAACCAGGTGTGCTTTCCCGCGTGGCCGGGCTCTTTAGCGGCAGGGGATTCAATATCGAATCTCTCAATGTTGGCCCTACACTGGACCCGACGGTGTCGCATATGACCATTGTCACCATCGGGGATGACCAAATTATTGAGCAAATCATCAAACAGCTCCATAAGATCATCTCCGTGATCAAAGTGGTGGACTTGTCGGAAGAGCAGGCGGTGGAGCGGGAGATCGTTTTGGTCAAAGTCGGTGCTGAGGACTCCAAGCGTGCTGAAGTACTCCGCATCGTCGATATTTTTCGATGCAAAGTTGTTGATGTGAGTGTGGATGAGCTGACCGTGGAAATCACGGGCGATAAGAACAAAATCAAGGCAATCGTTACACTTCTTCAGCGATTTGGCATTAAGGAATTTGCGCGAAGTGGTCCAATAGCCATGCGCCGCAGCATGCAGCTTGCTGATTAACATCAATAAGGAGTTTTTATGAAGATTTATTATGAGAAAGATGCGGATTTACATATACTGCAAGATAAGACGGTCGCCATCATTGGCTACGGAAGCCAAGGCCATGCCCATGCCCAGAACCTGCGGGATTCTGGAGTGCGGGTGGTCATCGGCCAGCGGCCGGGTGGTGCCAACTGGGCCCTTGCCCGGGAGCACGGTTTTGAGCCGGTGAGCGCTGCCGAGGCCGCGGCGCAGGCGGACCTCATCATGATCTTGGTGCAGGACCAGTACCAGCCTCAAGTGTATCAACAGGAGATCCTGCCAGGGCTCACCGCGGGCAAGACCCTTCTTTTTGGCCATGGCTTCAACATCCACTACCACCAGATCGTGCCGCCCGCGGACGTGGATGTGGCCATGATCGCCCCCAAGGGCCCGGGGCATCTGGTGCGCCGGGAATTTGAGAAGGGCGGCGGCGTGCCGTGCCTGGTGGCGGTGCATCAGGATGCCACCGGTCAGGCCTTGCCCAAGGCCTTGGCGTACGCCGCAGGGATTGGCGGCGCCCGCTCGGGGGTCATCGAAACCACCTTCGCCGAGGAAACGGAAACGGACCTTTTTGGTGAGCAGGCCGTACTCTGCGGCGGCGTGAGCGAGCTCATCCGTGCGGGTTTCGAGACCTTGGTGGAAGCAGGATATCAGCCGGAAATCGCCTTTTTCGAGTGCATGCACGAGCTCAAGCTCATTGTGGATTTGCTCTACGAGGGCGGCTTCAAGAAGATGCATTACTCCATCAGTGACACCGCAGAGTTTGGCGACTACTGCACTGGCCCCCGCGTGATCGGCCCTGAATCCCGTCAGGCTATGCGCCAGGTGTTGCGGGAAATTCAAGACGGCACCTTTGCCCGTAACTGGATTTTGGAGAATAAAGCCGGCCTGCCGTCCTTTTTGGCCAAGCGGCGTCAGGCCCATGAACACGCCATTGAGCAGGTGGGAGACCGCTTGCGTTCCATGATGCGCTGGCTTGGGAAGTAGCCCCATCGACCCTCCCGCCACGGGCGCCCCGTGGCGGGATTTTGTTTGCATGGGCGCGATGTTTGCGTTAGGAGCCGTCTAACCGTAGGCATTGCCATGGAAGTTCCCAAGACTGAGACGCAGCTCCTCACCAAGGCGTGGAATCTGTTCTCGCAAGAGAACTTTGTCGGCGCCCATGATCTTTGCCTTGCTGGGTATGCGCAAGGCTTCCGCAGCTATGATTTGGTGCGCTTGCTCCTCGATAGCCTCAACAAAATGGGGCGGATCAGCGAGCAGGCGGACCTGACGCTGAAGATCTTGGCAGAAAACGAATACCCGCCCGCCACCGCTGCCAAGCTTTATTTCCGCGCGGGGCTCATCTTCCAACACCAACACAAGTATGACGAGGCCCGAGAGCTTTTCGAGAAAGTTCTCGCCCTGGATCCCGCATTTCCGGGAATCGAACAGCGCATCAAGGCCTTGGCTCCCAAGCCTGCGGTGGCCAGCAGTCGGTATTCGTATCTCGTGGAGCAGGGGATCGTTTCTCAAGAGGCGTTGGCCCGGGCCCTGGAATCCAAGGACCCTGATGCCATGCTCTTGGGTGAGCTCGGTGTGCCCAAGGAAGCGTTGGGAGAAAGCCTGGCTCGGTTTTACAAAACAGACTTCGTTCCGTTTTCCGCCACCAAGGAACCGCCGTTCGAGCTTTTCGAAAAACGGCGGTTGGATCCGGATTTTCTCAAGCGTTTCGGGTGGATCCCCTTCGAGCAGCAGGGGAATCAAATCGTGGTGCTCATGCTCAATCCCTATGATTTGGGGCGGCTCGACGAGATCCGCTTCATCTATGGGACATCGAGCATCGTTCCCAAGGTCACTTTGGCCCAAGACCTTGAGCAATATATTGATCATTTTTATCGCCAAATCACTGGCGGCGAGGATTTGGCTTCGGCCTTTGACGAGGACGTCACCACCGGGGATGTCGCTGCGGACGACACCCTTGAGGCGGACCTCTCGGAACAGGACAGCGAAGTAGTGCGCATGGTCAACGCCTTGCTGGTAGAGGCCTGGCGCAAAAATGTTTCGGATATCCATATCGAGCCCAATCCCTTCAGCCGCTATTGCCTCATCCGTTTTCGCATCGACGGCACCTGTCACGAGTTCCGTAAGGTTCGTCTCGCCTTGGCCCGGCCTATCGTCTCCCGCCTCAAGATTATGGCGCATCTCGACATTGCGGAGCGTCGCCTGCCGCAAGACGGTAAAATCAAAATCAAGCTTCCGGACCGCAATCAAGTGGTGGAATACCGCATGGCCACCATCCCCACCATCGAAAATCAGGAAGACGTGGTGCTGCGCGTCCTGGCTTCGGGAAAGCCTTTGCCGCTGGACAAGCTGGGGCTCTTGCCCCGCAACCAGGCGGCCTTTGAGGGCATGATCCGTAAACCGTATGGCCTGATTTTGGTGGTAGGGCCCACGGGGTCTGGAAAGACGACGACCCTGCATTCCGCGGTGAGCTACATCAACACGCCGGAGCGCAAGATCTGGACCGCAGAGGACCCGGTGGAGATCACCCAGGAAGGGTTGCGCCAGGTGCAGGTGCAGCCCAAGATCGGGCTGACCTTTGCCGCGGTGCTGCGTTCCTTTTTACGCGCCGATCCGGACGTCATCATGATCGGTGAGATGCGGGACAAGGAAACGGCGCATATCGGCGTGGAGGCTTCGCTCACGGGCCATCTCGTCTTCTCCACGCTGCATACCAATTCGGCGCCGGAGACCGTGACCCGTCTTCTGGACATGGATTTGGACCCCTTCAACTTCGCCGATTCGCTTTTGTGTGTCTTGGCCCAGCGTCTGGTCAAGACGTTGTGCCCGCACTGCAAAGAGGCCTATCCGGCTTCGGAGCAAGAAATCGAGGACCTGCGCATGGAGTTCGGCCCGGGCTTCGATGTCCACGCGGCGGAGTTTCTTGCGTCGGAGCGCACGCTCTACCGCAAGGTGGGCTGCGCCCAATGCATGGGCAGTGGCTACAAGGGCCGGGTCGGCATCCACGAGCTCATGCTGAGCTCCGAGGGCATCAAGACCTCCATCAAATATCGCAAGCCTACGGAGGAGATCCGCTCCCAGGCGGTGGCGGACGGCATGCTTTCCCTCAAGCAAGACGGCATTCTCAAGGTGCTCCAGGGCCGTACGGATATGGAGCAAGTACGGGCGGTTGCCGGATGATCCTCTCGGCGAGTCAGTTGCGGGCCATCAAGGAGCGCAATGACGAAGAACTGCGCAAAGGCCGTTATGCCAAGCACGGCTATCCGGCGCATACCATTCAGGACTTGCTCCACACCATTGAGGCCCTGAAGAAAGAAAAAAAGAAATGGCAACACCTGGCTCAGGAGCGCGGCGAGGCCTTGCGGCGCATTCGGGAGCTGACGCGGTGTGTGGAGAAAGGCGCGGCGGATGCGGCGGCTTCTCCTGCAGATGCCTTCTGTACGGGGCTCGTGGACTGAGTTTGTTCGCCGGTGCTCACAACACGAACCGCCAGGAGAGTCCTGGCGGTTCGCTGTGTACCCAAAGGGCGTGGGCGCGTTAGGCGCCGAAGGCCTTTTCGAAATTGGGCACCACCTGTTTTTTCCGGGACATGACCCCAGGCAGCCAGGCGCGGCCGTTTTCCGGCTTCACCCCAAAGGCCTTTTCCACCACGGACTCGTCGTCGGAGGCGATGAGCATCTCCGAGCCTTCCTTCATGATGTCCGTCAACAACAGGAAGACGGAGTGGTTGCCCTTTTCCTCTTTGAGCTTCTTGATGTCCGCTTCCAGGTCAGCCTTGACAGCGTCCAGGATGGAGAGGTCCACCACTTCCAACTGGCCGATACCGACCATCTTGCCGCTCATATTGAAGTCCTTGTAGTCGCGCATGACCAGCTCGCGGGCCGGGGTGCCTTCCACTGCGGACTTGACCTTGAACATGGCCATGCCCAGGGCGTTCAGGTCGCTCTCGCCAGCGATCTTGGCCAGTTCTTCCGCGGCCTTTTTGTCCTTGTCGGTGCAGGTGGCGGACTTGAAGATGACGGTGTCGCTCAGGATGGCGCAGAGCATGATACCGGCGATGGATTTGGGGATCTCCACACCGTAGAAGTCGTACATGGACTTGATCACCGTGGCCGTGCAGCCCACGGGCCAGATCCAGCACTCCAAGGGATTGGGGGTGGTGACGTCACCCAGCTTGTGATGGTCCACGATGCCCAGGATTTCGGCCTGCTTGATGTCATCCGGAAGCTGCGCCAGATCCGAAGTATCCACCAGGAAGACCTTCTCACCGGCGTAGGAGGTCTTGACCGCAGGGGCCGGGACGCCGAACTTTTCCAGGATGAACTTGGTCTCGGGATTCAGTTCGCCCAGAGCGGCCGGGGTGCAGGGAACGCCCAGCTTGGTCTTGAGATCGGCCAGGGCGATGGCGCTGCAGACGGTATCGGAATCAGGGCTCTTGTGACCGAATACGAACACGGACATGGGGTTTCCTCCTCCAAGGTTGAAGTATGAACCAAAACTTTGTTCCAAATATCACAACCTCTCGCCGCTGCCAAGCCCCAGCAGGGGAGTTTTTTTGAAAAGCTCGAATCACAGGAGTGAGCCGGAGGTGGATAGCGCCAGGGCAATACTCATGGCCACGAGGCTTGCGGTTGCCGTGGCCAGGGCGCGGTGGGTGCGCAGGCAGAGGACTCCACCCATGAAGGCGGGAGCCAGAAGAATGGGCCAAGAAATCGGGGTGTGGGGAAGCGGCAGAAGGTTCAGGAGCCGGATCCCTGCAAGCAGAACCACTGCAAAGACGAGAAAGAGCGTCCATCCGAGGACCCATTGTTCGGCCACGGAGCGCACAACGATGGAATCAGGGTCGAAGAAGCTCATGCGGGGGCGGCGGTTGGTATCGGCAAGGCGCATGAGGGCTCTGTCTTGGCGTTTGCGATAGAAGAGCTCAATGTTTGCCGCCCCGTGGGCGCACAGGGCGGATCCGAGAAGGACGGCCAGGGCGAGGAACATGGACGGCGCAGAAATATGGCGCAGAGTGGTGGCCGCAAGGGTGAAGGCAAGGAGGCCGTTGGGGGGCACGTAGGCGCCGGCGGGAAAGAGGTCGAGCCAAAGAAGTTCGAAGAAGACTCCTATGAAAACGACCGAGGCGTCCGCCGTGGCTGCGCCCCAGAGCAGGGCTGCGGCTATTGGTCGGTGGAGGAGCGAGGTGTCGACGCAGAAGCGCGAAAGATTGAGGAGGGCAAAAAAAAAGCGCTGAGCATAAGGGTCGGCCAATGGGGATCGAAACTCATAAGTGCACCGTGACGGATTTTCCCGGCACACACCGGAAATCGAGCTCCACGCCGTGGTCGTGAAAGAAGATCAGGCATGAGCGGTCTTCTTCCGACACGCATACATGGGCGCAGAGTTGCTGTTTTCCGGGGCCGTCGTGAAGGTTGCCGATGTTGACGCTGTGGATGCGGCAGCCGCTGGTGTAGGCCAGCTGGGCGTCCGGGCAGGTGGCGAAGAGCACCATGATGTGCGGATCCGCGGCTTGGGTGTGGAGACTTTCCAGCACAGAGGCCAATTCCGTGACCCGGCAGCAGAGGAACGTCACGTCATCGGGGATCGCCAGGCGCATGATTTCCTGGCGTAACGGGTCTGCTGCCAAGTCATCATTGGCCACCACCAGGATGCTCGCCCCTACGTAGGGCATCCATGCTTCGATGACCTGGCCGTGCACCAGACGGTTGTCGATGCGAAACCAGAGCATTATTCCGAAACCTTACGCCGCAGGACCTCGCCGGCCACGAGGATGCCTTGTTTGCCGGCGGATTTTGCCTCCAAGGCCACTTGGTGCAATGTCCCCGAGCGGTTGGTGAGCGCTTTGAGCAGGAGGGGGAGATTGACCCCGGAGACGACTTCCACCTTCCCCTGAAGAAGCAGCGAAAGACTGAGGTTGGACGGCGTGCCGCCGAACATGTCCGTGAGGATGAGGACCCCGTTGCCGCGGTCCAAGCGGCGGACGTGGTCTTTGATGTCTCCGAGGATCGTATCCATGGGACGGGTGTCGTCCACTGCCACCACGGCGCATCCTTCTTGGGGGCCAAGGATGGTTTGGGCGGCATCGAGCAGATGCTCACCAAAGGTGCCATGGGTGACAAGCAGCACGCCGATCATGATTCCTCCTTGGGGGTAAGTCCCGCACAGGGCATGGCGTGCCTAGCGTTTCTTTGGCCTTATGGCAATGTCCAATGACGGTGCTCGACGGTTACGGTGCGGCCTTGAGCCCGGAAGTGGGCGCCTACGCGTTCCGCAACGGCGACGGAACGGTGGCGGCCTCCGGTGCAGCCCAGGGCCAGGGTGAAGCGGAAACGGCCTTCGGCTTCGAGAAGCGGGATCATGGTATCCAAAAGTCCTATGAGCTTGGGGAGAAATGCCTGGGCAATAGGGTTTTCGAGGACAAACGCGGCCACTTCGGGGTCCTGCCCGGTGCCTTGCCGCAGGGAGGGCTCGAAGTAGGGATTGGGGAGGAAACGGACATCAATGACGGTATCCGCTTCCGAGGGCATTGCGTGTTTGAACCCAAAGGTGATGAGATGCAGACGCATGCCCTGTGGAGCACTGCTCAGTGTCTCCCAGCGGCTTTGGATGGCGCGGCGTAGATCGTGGATGGAATAGTGGGTGGTATCGATGACGAGGTGGGCGCCGTCGCGGATAACGGCCAGGAGGGATCGCTCGGTTTCAATGGCTTGCTCAAGGCCGGGGGTGGTTGTGCTGAGCGGGTGGGGACGCCGTGTGGCGGCATAGCGCCGCAGCAAGGTCGAAGTGGAGGCTTCAAGAAAAAGCACCGTGGGGGTGGGATGGAGTTTGGCGAGGATTTCCTGCCATTGCTGGGCGAGGGCCGGCTGCCGGAGATCCATGCCCAGGGCCAGTCCGGCATAGGCATCTGCGGAGGAGCGGAAAAAGAGGTCCACAAGGTCCGGAGCCATGGCTGCCGGCAGATTGTCCACGCAAAAAAGCCCCATGTCCTCCAGGATGTTCAGGGCCGTACTCTTTCCAGACCCAGAAAGGCCGGAAACGATGACCAGGGGCTTGGTGGCTGTGGGAGGGGCCATAGAATTCAGGGCAGTGGGTAGGAGGTCATGAGTTCGAAAAGTTGGGAGGGCGGGGCGCTGAGAAAACTTTGGCGGAAGCTTGTATCCCGCAAGAGGCGCGCCAGGGAGGCCAATACCTTGAGATGCATACCGGCGCCCCCCGCTGGAGCGAGTACCAGCGTAATGATGTGCACTGGTTTATGGTCGACGCTGTCGAACTCCACGCCTTGAGTACTGCGCCCCACGACGACGGCGATATGGTCCAGCCCGTCCACCTTGCCGTGAGGGATAGCAATGCCATCGCCGATGGCAGTGGAACCAAGCCGTTCCCGTTCTAAAAGGATTTGGACGACGGCCTCCGGGGATACGCTTGGGAAAAGTGGTATGACCGGGCGCACAAGTTCGGCCAGGACCTCGGTCTTGGTCCTGGCCGAAAGTTCAGGAAGTACATGACTTGGATGGAGAAATTCGGAAAATTGCATGATTAGATGCCTGGATCGATGAGTCCGAACCCACCACTGCTTCTGCGATACACCACGTTGATGCGTTCGGTCTCGGCGTTGAGGAAGACGAGGAAAGTGTCTTCGGTTGTTTCCAATTGGAGCGCAGCCTCCGCCACAGTCATGGGTTTGGGGTCGAAGTGGTCGCTGCTTTCCACGACCGTGTGTGGAGCACCCTCGGATTGTTCCAGGCGAAGCACGTCCATGCGCACCGGAACCCCTTTGCGACGTGTTTTGTTTTTATCGCGGATTTTCCGCAGTTGGGCTTCGAGTTTCTCCCAAACCAAATCCACAGTGGCATACATGTCATTACTTTCGTCTTGAGCAGAGAGGTGAAGGTCTCTGCCCACGAGGACGACTTCGGCGATATGCCGGTACTTCTCCACCTCAAGGTTGACCTGGAGCTCCGTGTCGTCTCGATCTCCAATATATTTGACGAGTTTTTGGAAACGATCCCGGGCGTATTTGCGCAAGTGGTCCGAAGGCTCGAAATTTTTGAAGTTGAAGACGATGTTCATAGCAACCTCCTTGCGTTCGGTTGGGTCGAATGACCAATTAGAGAATCCGGCGTCTTCGGGAAGAAGACTCGATTCCCAGTACCGCACGGTATTTCGCCACAGTCCGGCGGGCGATGTTGATATCCAGGCGCTCTTTGAGCACCGCAGCAATCTTCTCATCGCTGAGCGGGTGCGCCGGGTCCTCTTCGTTGACCAATTGTTTGATGATGGCCTTGACGCTTTCGGAGCCCACCTCAGAGCCGTCGTCCATGGAAAGTCCGGAGTTGAAGAAAAATTTCAGCTCGAACACCCCATGCGGGGTCGCCACGTATTTGTTGCTGGTAATACGGCTCACCGTGGATTCGTGCATGCCAATGTCCTCGGCCACATCCTTGAGCACCAGAGGCTTGAGCTTGGTGACCCCGTGACGGAAAAAATCCTGCTGGAAGCGCACGATGCTCTCCATCACTTTATAGAGCGTCTTTTGGCGCTGCTGCAAGCTTTTTAAAAGCCATTGGGCGGAGCGGGCTTTTTCTTGGATGTAGTCTTTGTCGGGGCCTTGGCCGCCTTGGAGCAAGGTATCGTAGTGGGAACTGATCTGCAGGCGAGGCAGCCCCTCTTCGTTGAGCAGCACCACGAATTCGCCGTCGAACTCGTGCACGAACACGTCCGGGCTGACGTACACCGTGGCTTCGCTGCCAAAGCTTGCGCCCGGCAGAGGTTCTAGGCTTTGGATGATATCCAGGTAGGCGCGCAGGTCTTCCAGCTCGATCTTGAATTTCCGCGCCAGTGGTTTGAAACGCTTGCGTTCGATGTCTTCCAGGTGATCGCGCACCAAGGTGGTGAGAATGGGATCGTCTTGCCCCAACACCTCAAGTTGCACCAGCAGGCACTCCCGCAGGGAGCGGGCCGCGACGCCCACCGGGTCCATGCGCTGGATGCGGGCGAGCACCGCCTCGATGGCCTCGCGCTGGGCGCCGGTCTGCTCCATGAGATCTTCCAGGGTGGCCGTGAGGTAGCCGCGGGAATCGAGATTGCCGATGATGGCTTCGCCAATGGCTTGGCTCGCCTCGTCGAGGTCGGAGAGCCGCAGTTGCCAAAGCAGGTGGCCTTCCAGGGAGGGCTTGCCGGAGATGCGTCCTTCCCAGGGGGTCATTTCTTCTTGGAGTTCGGCTTCCTTGTTGTGTTGCTTACTGGTGCTCGCAAAGTCGCCTAAATAGGTTTCCCAATCGGCGTTGCGCAGCAGGTCTCGTTCGTTGCAGGAGAGGGCCGCTGTGGCGAGTTCCGGGGGAGTGGAAGGGACGTCTTCCGTGATCTCGGGCGTGGGGTGGTCCGTGGCTTCTTCTAAAACCGGATTCTCCAAAAGTTCCTGCTGGATAGCCTCCAGAAGTTCCAGACGGGAAAGCTGGAGCAGCTTGATGGCCTGCTGGAGCTGGGGAGTCATCACCAGCTGTTGGGTCAATTTCAGATTCTGCCGCAGTTCCAATCCCATAGACGTTTCCTTTGCATGGAGGGGATGCCCTCGTGATGCTTGCCTTCTGCCATAGACGGCTGGGCCTGGCAATGTCTTGATTTTTTCTGGGATTTCTTTTTCCGCTTACAGGCAGAATCCTTCACCCAGATACACGGAGCGGGCCATGGGGCTGGCCACGATGTCGTTGGGAGTGCCGGAGAGCACGACGCGTCCATCGTGAACCAGGTAGGCGCGGGTGCAGATGGCGAGGGTTTCGCGCACGTTATGGTCCGAAATGAGGATGCCGATGCCCCGTTGGCGCAAGTTGGCGATGATGCCTTGAATGTCGGCCACGGCCAAGGGGTCGATACCCGCGAAAGGCTCATCGAGCAGCAAGAATTGCGGTTTGCGGATGAGGGCCCGGGCGATTTCCAGGCGTCGGCGCTCGCCTCCAGAAAGGAACGACGCCGGCTGGTCCGCCAGGCGGAGAATCCCCAGTTCTTCGAGGAGATGTTGGGCCGTGCGCTCCTGTTCGGAGCGTGGGAGCCCGGTATATTCGAGGACGATGCGCAGGTTGTCTGCCACGGAAAGATTGCGGAATATCGAGCTTTCCTGCGGCAGATAGGAAAGGCCGAGAAGGGCGCGGCGGTGAAGCGGCAGGCGGGTGATGTCATGCTGATCGAGAGTCACCGTGCCGGCGGACGGGGTGGTGAGGCCGGCAAGCATGTAGAAAGTCGTGGTCTTGCCCGCCCCATTGGGACCGAGCACGCCGACGATCTCGCCGGGCTGCACCTCCAGGTCGATGCCCCGTACCACCTCCCGCCGTCGGTAGCGTTTTATGAGCCCCAATCCTACGAGGCTCATGGCTTCTTCTCCAACAATCCGGGGGTTGTCTTGGGCGCAAGGAAGATGGCCTCCACCCGTTGTTTGGCGCCGCCGCGCACCTCGCTTTTGCCGTCTTTGAGGTACAAGACGATGACCTCGCCGCGGATGCTGTTTTTGCCCTCACGAACCTCAGGATTGCCTTCCAGGGTGACGGTTTCGGTGCGGGCGTCGAAGGTGGCCCGTTTCCCGGTGCCGCTGCGGTTTTGGGTGGTCTGGATGCGCACGTTGCCTTCGGCGACGATGGACCGCACTTTGCCCTGGGGGGATGTGGCCGCGGCCTTGGATGCGCCTTCCTCCAGATGTACGGTGACCGTATCGGCCCAGAGCTCCATGTCCTCACGGGTGGCGTGGACCGCGCCGCGAAAGACGATTCGTCCGGCTTTTTGGAGATATTCCATGGAGTCCGCTTGGATGGCCACCGGCTGCTCTTCTTGGGCAGGCGCAGCCAGGGCCGGAGGGGCCAGGAAGAGACCGAGAAGTATGAGAACAGGGAGCATGGTCATTTCCTTTCAGGGTGGATGACGGCCTGGACGCCGCCGGTGGCAATGATACGCTCTTCGGAAAGAAACACCTGGACTTCCGGAGCGTCGAGGTCAAGGCGCGGGCCGCGCACCTGCACAGATCCCGCAAAGACGAGGCGGGCGTCCGCCTCGTTGTAGCGCATGCTCTGGGCGCTCATGGTGTGGTCGCGCATCTGTGCCGTGAGATTGCCCACGAGTTCCGCTTCGCCGCGTTTTTGCCACACCTGGCCGTGGAGGGCCGTGGCAGTGATGGGCCCGTGCGGGCTGAAATAGTGGATGCGCGGGGCGGTGATGCGCAGGGTGTCGGTGGCCTGATCGTAGTCCGCCTGCTGGCCGTCCAGCTCCCACAGAATGGTGCCGTTTTGGCCGTGGGTGAGATGAGGATCGGTGAGCTGGAGCGTGGCCTGGAGCGGCGGAAGGGAGGGGGCAGGCTCAGGGGTCCACATGCGCAGGGCGATCCACGCGCCGCCGAGAGCGGTAAGGACGCCGCTGACAAGGAGAACACCCCACCAGATCAGCCGTTGGTCCAATGGGCGCATATGGATTCCCAATGTCCTTGAGCGCGGAGGATCAGCTCTACGGCGTCGCGCACTGCGCCGTTGCCGCCACCGTGGGGCGTGACCCACAGGGCTTGGGCCAGGATCTCCGGCCGGGCGTTGGCGACGGCCAAGGGGAGTCCCACCGCCCGCATAGGGGCAAGATCCACGAGGTCGTCGCCCAGGTAGGCCGCCTGCTCCAGGCTCAGGTTTTCGTCGGCCAAGATGCGGGAGAGCGAGTCCATTTTATGATGAAATCCCGGGTAGTAATGGGAAATTCCCAATTCGGTCACCCGGGCGCGCACCGCTGCGGAGTCCAGCCCCGTGATCACCGCGAGTTGTAGTCCTCCGTGGAGCGCCATTTTCATGCCCAGACCGTCGTGGACGTGGAAGCGTTTTTGGATGTGGCCGTGGGCGTCGTAATAGAGTCCACCATCGGTGAGGACGCCGTCCACGTCGAGAACGAGGAGCCGAACTTTGCGTGCTGCCTCCACGACGTGGGCAGGAATTTCAAAGGATTGGGGCATGAGGGAGACTCCACAGGGCTTGGATTTCCCGAAGTAGCGGCTCGAGCGCGGCAAGGGGCCAGGAATTGGGGCCGTCGCACAGGGCGCGCTCGGGCTCGGGATGGGTTTCCAAAAAGAGTCCCTGGCATCCGCAGGCCGCTGCAGCGCGGGCAAGGCAGGGGACGAAGCGGCGGTCCCCGCCGGAGCGGTTTCCTTGGCCGCCCGGCAGTTGCACCGAGTGGGTGGCGTCGAAGACCACCGGATAGCCGTGGCCCGCCAGGATGGGCAGGGAGCGGAAATCCACCACCAGGTTGTTGTAGCCAAAAGAAGTGCCTCGCTCGGTGAGCCAGATGCGCGTACCGCCGGCAGCTTCGATTTTGGCCACCGCGCCCGCCATATCCCAGGGCGCCACGAACTGGCCTTTCTTGACATTGACGATACGCCCGGTTTTTGCCGCAGCCTGGAGGAGGTCCGTCTGGCGGCAGAGAAACGCCGGGATTTGGATGACGTCCGCCACTTCGGCCACGGCTTGGGCCTGACCAGGCTCATGGATGTCCGTGAGGATGGGAAGGCCGGTGCGTTCTTTGATCTGGGCAAGCCACTGGAGGCCAAGCGTAAGGCCAGGGCCGCGGAAACTCGCCCCGGCGCTGCGGTTGGCCTTGTCAAAGGAGCTTTTGAAGATCACCGGGAGGTTCAGCGCTGTCCCCACCTGAGCCACGTGGCGGGCTACTTCCAGGGCGAGGTCGAGGCTCTCCAAGGCGCACGGCCCGGCGATGACAAAATGGTAGTGGCGGAGTTTGTGGAAAAGATCCATGGGCTATGCCCCGCGTTGGTAGGCCAGGGCCGCGGCGATGAAGTCCCGGAAAAGCGGGTGCGGCTGCATGGGCGTGGAGGTGAACTCCGGATGGAATTGGCAGCCGAGGAACCAGGGGTGGTCTCGCAACTCTACGATTTCCACCAAGGTTTCATCCGGGGAGGTGCCGCTGATGACGAGCCCTGCCGCTTCCAGGCGTTCTTGGTAGGCGGTGTTGAACTCGTAGCGGTGGCGGTGGCGCTCCCATACTTCTTCGGCCTTGTAGGCGGCGTGCGCCAGCGTACCGGGGCGCATACGGCAGGGGTAGGCGCCAAGACGCATGGTGCCGCCCTTGTCGCAGCCAGGATCCCGGTACTGCATGCAGCCGGAGCGGAAGTCGTACCATTCGCGCATGAGGTAGATGACCGGGTCCGGAGTCAGGGGGTCGAGTTCCTCCGAGTTGGCCTGCGGGAGCCCAAGGACGTTCCGGGCGTACTCGATGACCGCGCACTGCATCCCCAAGCAGATGCCGAAGAACGGAATGCCTTGGGTGCGCGCATAAGCGATGGCCTGAATTTTTCCTTCCACACCGCGGGTGCCGAAGCCGCCGGGCACGAGGATTCCATGGACTCCCTGCAAAAGCGCGGGGGCGGTTTCCGCGGTGACGGTCTCAGAGTTGATGTAGCGGAAGCGGACGCGGGCCCGGTTGGCGACCCCGCCGTGGGTGAGGGCCTCGTGCAGGCTTTTGTATGCTTCTTTGAGGTCCACGTACTTGCCCACCACCGCGATTTCCACTTCATGCTCTGGATGGTGGAGGGTGTGGACGAGTTGCCGCCATGGGTCCAGGTTGGGATTTTTGGCCGCCAAGCGCAGCAGGATGGCGATCTTTTGATCTACCCCTTCTTCGTAAAGCATGAGGGGGAGCTCGTAGATGTGGTTGACGTCGATGGCGGTAAAGACCGCGTCTTTGTCCACATTGCAGAATAGGGCGATTTTATTTTTGATGTCTTCGGAAAGCTCTACTTCGGAGCGGCAGAGAATGATGTCCGGCTGGATACCGAGGCTGCGCAGCTCCTTGACCGAGTGCTGGGTGGGTTTGGTTTTGACCTCGCCCGCGGCCTTGATGAAGGGCACGAGCGTGAGATGGATGTAGAGTACATTGTCTTTGCCCAAGTCCGCCCGTAGTTGGCGGATGGCCTCGAGAAACGGCAGCCCTTCGATGTCACCCACGGTGCCGCCGATTTCCACGATGACCAGGTCCATGTCCTCATTGGCGAGGCTCAAGATGGCACTTTTGATCTCATCGGTGATGTGGGGGATCACCTGGACCGTGCCTCCGAGATAGTCGCCCCGGCGTTCTTTGGTGATGACCGAGTGGTAGATGCGGCCTGAGGTGTAGTTGTTGTTCTGGCCCAGATGGATGCCCAGATAGCGCTCGTAATGGCCAAGATCCAGATCTGTTTCCGCGCCGTCGTCGGTGACGTAGACCTCACCGTGCTGGAACGGGTTCATGGTGCCGGGGTCGACGTTGATATAGGGGTCGAGCTTCTGGATGGTGACCCGAAGCCCTCGGGCCTTGAGCAACGCCGCGATGGAAGCTGCTGCCAGTCCTTTGCCCAAAGAGGAGAGCACGCCGCCGGTGACGAAGAGAAACTTGGTGGTCATGAAAACCTCATGCGATGTCGTGAATGGGTGGTTCAAGAAAAATGGGCCACCTGCGGCAGCCCGGGAACCATCTTTCATGGTCTTTGAGGACCTAGAGGGCAGCGTGGCTTTTGTCAATCAGCCCCTACCTCCCACCCCACGATTTGGCGTTGGGCGGCGCTGAATTCCACTCCCACTTCCAGGACCCGCACCCCTGGGGCGCGGTATTTGGCGGCGTAGTTTTTGGTTTGGATCTGGGTAAGGGCGGTGCCGGTGGGGGTGTCCTGGTGGATGACCTTGAACTCGAAGATCCACACCGTGTCGTGGTGCCGCACCGTCAGGTCGCAGCGGCCAAAGCTGCTTACGTCTTCAGCGATGATGGAGAGCCCGAGCGAGGCCAGGTGGCTGTAGAACACACTGGCGAAATAGCCTTCGTACTGGGCGATGGGGCTGGTGTCGTACCAGCTATGGGGGATGCCGGCAAAGAGGCGCTCGAAGTGTTGGCGCACCGCCTGGGTGTCTGCTGCGGCAAAGGCGCGGCGAAGGGGGAGGGCGTGGCGCATGACCTCAGCGTCGTTGGGGATCCAGGCGGCCAAGAGGGAGCGGTTGAGGGCCATGCGTACTTCCAGGTTGGGCACGCGCAAGGTGTAGGCCGTGAGCAC